>JAMPXD010000271.1 GCA_023701365.1 Geobacteraceae bacterium | reverse complement strand
GCTCCCGACCGCGGCGGTGGTCACGGTCTCGGGGGGCGGAACGGCTTTCTTCCCCTGCTCGACCATGGTCCTGATCTGCATCGCCTTGACCGCGGCAAGAACGGCGATGAGGATGACCAGGGCGATGACGGCAAGGATTATGCGCTTTTTCATGGCTGGGAGGCTCCTGTATACCCCCCCTCCCAACCTCCCCCCGCTGGGGGGAGGAGCGGTAGTCCCCTCCCCCAGCGGGGGAGGGTTAGGGAGGGGGAAACTGAATGTGGCAAAGTAGATGTAAAGTCCTGCGACTTGACCTTACTCTTTCTTTGAAATCTCTAGATTGCCGGTTTCCGTTTCCCGGTTCCACCACCCTCCCCCGAGGGCATGGAACAGGGCGGCGGTGTCGGCGTAGCGGGCGGCCCGGGCCTCGGCCAGGCCAAGGAGGGTCTGCTGGTGCTGGCGCTGGGCGTTGAGCAGGGCGAGATAGCTCACCGCGCCCAGTTGGTACTGTTTCCGGGTCAGGTCGAGCGAATCGCGGGCAATCGCTTCGGCATCCGCCTGGGCCTTCAGGGTGCGGGCATCCAGCTCGAGGGCGCGCAGCACGTCGGCCACGTCCCGGAAGGCCAGCAGAACGGTCTCGCGGTACTGCGCCTCGGCCTGGTCAAAGGCGGCGATGGCGGCCCGACGCTCGGCGCGCAGCTCTCCCCCCCGGAAGATCGGCTGCAACAGGGATGCGCCGATGCTCCAGACGGCCGTGCCGCCGGAGAAGAGGCCGCTCAAGACGGTGGACTGCGAGCCGTAATCGCCGGAGATCGTGATCTTGGGAAAGAGGTTGGCCGTGGCCACGCCGATCCGGGCGGATGCCTGATGGAGGAGTTCCTCCGAGGCGCGGATGTCCGGACGCTGGCGGACCAGTTCGGACGGGAGGCTTACCGGCAATTCCTGCGGGAGTTGCAGGTCCGCCTGTTCAAATTCTGGGAGCTGCGCCGCGTCACCGGGGAGCCGGCCGGCCAGGACCGCCAACTGGTGGCGGCTCCGGGCCAGCTCCTTTTCCAGGGGGGGAAGGGTTGCCCGGGTCTGGGCCAGCTGCGCCTGCTGGGTCAGCAGATCGGAACGGGAAGCTCCCCCGAGCTGGAACCGGCGCTCCACCAGCTGCAGTTGCTCCTCCCCGGCGGCGATGATTTCCCGGGTCGCCCGGAGCCGGGCGCGCAGGGAGGCCTCCTGCACCGTCGTAGTCACGATGTTGGAGGTAAGGGTGAGATGGGCGCCTTCCAGGAGATAACGCTGGTAGTCCAGCTGGGCCCGCAACGCCTCAAGGCCGCGCCGGGTCCCGCCGAACAGGTCGAGGCTGTAGGAGACGGTAACCGATGCGTTGTACAGGGTGAAGAGGCCACCGGGGGAGTCCGGCTGACCGAACGAGGCGCCGGTGAACTGCTGCCGCTCGCCTGAAAAATTGGCGTCCACGCTCGGGTAGAGCGCCCCGATCCTGGCCAGGCGGTTCTCCCGGGCCAGGCGGAGCGCCGCCTGGGCGGCCGCCAGGTTCGGGCTGTCCGCCAGCGCCTGGCGGACCAGCCTGTCCAGCGGTTCGCAATTGAATATCTCCCACCACCGGGGGGACACCTCCCGGCCGGCGATGAACCGCTGTGCCTCACCGCCGGCTGTCGGCGCGGCGGCAGTCTCCGGCGGCAGTGGCGCCGCGGCATACTTGTTCATAGCCGGCGCCTCCGGCGCCCGGAAATCGGGCCCCGCGGCGCACCCGGACAGCGTCGCCGCGGCCGCAAGTACAGCCGTCATCCGAGGTCTCACCAGGCGTTTCACGTCAATCTCTCCGGATTCCCCATAAAGTAAATATATTCCCGCCCCATGTTTGCGCCATATCGCCAGCCGTAACCACCCTGTTCAGCGCTTATAGCCGATCCTGCGCAACAATTCCCGCCGCTCCCGCCGGTCATCTTCCGTCTCCACACCTTTCGGCGGAAAACCGTCGATGACCCCCAGCACCCCCCAACCCTGGTTGGTGGAAGCGACCAATACCTGGAGCGGGTTGGCCGTGGCACAGTAGATGCGGCAGACCTCGGGGCAGTTCTTCACCGGGTTGAGGACGTTGAGGGGGTAGGCGTCGCGGAGCAGGATGCAGAAGAGATGGCCGGCGCCGATAGCCTGGAGGCTGGTCACGCACCCCCGGACCAGCTCCTCGTCGTTCCCCTCGGTCCGGATCAGGCAAGGGCCGGATGCCTCGGTAAAGGCTATGCCGAAGCGGGCCTGGGGCACGGTGGTGGCGATGATCTCGTAAAGGTCCTCGGCGGTCTTGATAAAGTGGGTCTGGCCGAGGATGATGTTGCACCCCTCGGGGATTTCGATCTTCACGGCGTGAATTTCCAGGTTCATAAACACCTCCAGGGTATGCGCCTGCAAGAGAGAGCGTGCAGGCAGTGGCATTACTCCGACTCTTATGATTGTACCGCAGATCTGCGAAATTGCTGATTGTCCAACCGTGCCGCGGCGCCCCATGGCGGGGGGCCGCACTGGAAGGGAAAAGCGGCCGGCGAGGGTTTGTCATTTCCCCCCCGCGCGTTACAATTGAAACAAAACTTCAGCAGCTCAGGATTAACCTATGGCCCGGTCCAAACACTCTTTGATGGTGCTCATCCTTCTGTTCAGCCTGGGGTGGATTGCCGCGGCGGGCGCCGTCCGCCAGGCCGGGGATAGCGAGCACCATGGCTCCATGGTTAACAGCGAGGCCGGCTTCCGGGAGTGTCTCACCTGCCATGACGGCGTGGTCGCCACCGGGATCTCGCCCTGCCTGGCCCAGATCTGCATGCTGAAGAGTGATCATTCGGTCGACAAACCCTATCCCCCGCATGACAGGGTGAGGGAATTCGCCACCACCCCCGGGGCGGAAGCGGCGGGAGTCAGGTTTGTCAACGGCCGGATCGACTGCATTTCCTGCCATGACCTCCGGAACAGGGACCGGTACCATCTCCGCGTCGAAGACAGAAAGAGCAGGCTCTGTCTGGCCTGCCATCTCAAATAGCAGCTGCCCGGCCGGTGGCTGGCAGCACGACATCAGCGACACGACTCCGAACGGAAAAGGAGGAGAACATGAAAGCGATACGGGTCCATGCATTCGGGGCGCCCGAGGTGATGCACCTGGAGGAGGTGGCCAACCCCACTCCCGGACCGGGCCAGGTGGTGGTGCGGCTCGCCGC
>JAMPXD010000003.1 GCA_023701365.1 Geobacteraceae bacterium | reverse complement strand
CGATGACGACGAAGTCATTGTACATCACGTCCTTGCGGTTCACCCCGAAGCCGTCGGCCACGAACTTGTCCTCCAGCTTGCGGGCATGGACGAAGACCAGGTCCACGTCCCCCGCCTCGCCGAGCTTGAGGGCCTGGCCGGTGCCGACCGCGATCACGTCCACTCTTACGTTGTTCTTCTGCTCGAAGGGGGGGAGGAGGACCTTGAGGAGCCCCGAGTCCTGGGTCGAGGTGGTGGTGGACATCTTCAGGCGCTCCTCGGCCTGGGCTCCGGCAGCGAAGACGAACAGGGCGGTGAGGGTGAGCAACAACCTTTGTACTGTTTTCATCTAATTTCCTCCATTGGCCAGTGGTTATCGGATTGACAAAATTTGCCGGCTATTCGTATAGTTCCTGCTTTTTTATGGTCGCCATCTTCTTCAGGCGGCTGATGCCGTGCCGGCAGGAGGCGAACGCGTCTTCGCTGTTGGGCGAGCTGGCCGCCACCAGGGAAATGATGTCGCCGAGCCCGAGCCGTCCAATTCTTCTCACGAGGATAAGGTCTTCGAGCTTCCAATTCTGCTTCAGTTCAGAGGCGATCTCCGCAAGCTCGGCCGCGCTGTCTCCGACCGAGTCATATTCGATGCTGGCCGTCACCCCGCCGTGGCCGCTCTGCTGCTTTACTACCGCATAATGGAAGACGACTGAACCGGCATGCTCCTTGGCAATCAGGCTGTATGCGGTGGCCGGATCGATCGGCTCGCGGGTCAGGGTCAGCACCATGGTTGATTTTCTCCGTGATTCTGCTGGCAATTAAAAAGGGGGCCTCTCCCCATGGAAAGGCCCCCCTGACAAGCGGGATGTGTCCGCCGTTCGAGGTTCTCCTTTCCAAAAGGGAGGCGCTGCCGTTTCCGGCAGAACCCGTTGGCCGGGCGCCATGAGGAGATTTCCCTTTAGGCGCTGCGGCTCGGAGAGTGAATTAGGTTGTTTAAGCAATTATCGTGCGCAAAATGCTATTTTGCGGCAATCTGCGCCAATCCCGCACCAGGCGCGGCGCCCCGGAAAAAATCGAAGAGGCGGGGCGTCAATCCCCGGGTATAAATGACACAGCCGGTCTTTCTTTTGTAGATTTCCGCCCCAGGATTGTCAAGCTTTTTTTCTTCTTCCCCGGCGGCTATTCATCCACCGGCACCAGGTGGCGGACGAATTTAACCTCTTCGAATTCCATGTCCAGCAAATTTATGAAGAGTTTCCGGTGCCGCAGGGTTTTCCCCAATCCCAGCAGGATCTTGCAGGCCTCCGCCACCTCGACACTGGCGACCAGGGCCGGGGTGAAGGAAGGGTTGCCCAGGTGCTGCTCCACCCCTTTCCCCTCCACCCAGCGGCTGTACAGCCTCTGGATGGTGTCATCGCCGGGGAACTGGGTGGTGACCTGGCCGTACCAGCCGCCGATTGCCCCGTGCACCAGGGGGACCTCCAGTTCCGCGCAGGTCTGCGCCAGGGCGAGGCGGGTCGGGATCGAGTCCAGGGCATCCACCACCAGCCGGGCGTCCCGGAGGAGCTCCCCGCCGTTGTCCGGGGCATAGGAGGCCTGGATCGGCACCAGGGTGACGGCGGGATTGATTTCGGCGACCCGCGCCGCCGCGGCCGCTACCTTGGCCTGCCCCAGGTTGGCGGGGCTCGACAGGAGCTGCCGGTTCAGGTTGTGCTCCTCGAATACGTCCGGGTCGATGGCGATAATGGTGCCGACGCCGAGTCGGGCCAGTTCTTCGATGACGTAACCGCCGAGGCCGCCGCAGCCAATCACCGCCACTCTGCTTTGAAAGAGCGTCAGCTGCTGATCTACCGTGATGGCCTGGCGGTTGCGCTGATAGCGGGCGGGGAGGAGCCCCAGTCCGAGGGCCGCCTCCTCGACCAGGGCCAGAGGTGTGCCGAACCGCTGCGCCGCCGCGGTCTGGGCGGGCCAGGGGAGGAGATCGGCGGTGGCGTGGTCCCGCAGAAAGGCGTGGAGCTGTTCCATGTTAGCCTCCGCCGACCAGGGGGAAGATCGACAGGTTGTCCCCGTCGTTCAGCTGCTGGTCCGGTTCCGCATGCCTGTTGTTGAGCATGATGGTGCCGATTTCCGCTTCGCGGATATGAAGATCCCTGACGACATCGGCGATGCGGGTCCCCTCCGGGTACTCCCGGGCTTGCGCGGCAAAGCGGCCGACGCGGAATGTTGCGAACAGCTTTACGGTGATGTGCATGGCTTCTCCCATCGAGAGGACAGGGTAAAGGGGAGGGGCGGATCAGGTCCGCCCCTCCTTAGGCTGAAGACTGAAGGCAGAAGGGAATTTGTAATTCCTCACCCCCTTCAGCCTTCAGCCTGTCGACCTGCTTTTTATTATACTAGAAATTCCAGTATTCGTCGATTTCTTCGTCGGTGAAATCCCATACCGCATTGTGGGGCGCCACCGGCTCGGTGTAGAAGAACTCGGGGAGGCGGTCGTGCTTGTTGGTGAAGCCGGCCCCGATGTTGAACTGCCGCTCGGTCTTCAGGACGTACTTGCCGAGGTTAGTGACGTCTTCACCGGTGAGGGCAATGCCGAACCGGGCGTTGATCATGTCGATCAGGGCCGGCAGGCACTCGGGGATGTCCAGGGCCGGGAAGGCGATGAAGATGCACATCCCGGTGGAGTCTACCGCCGCGGTGGCGATCTGGAGGTTGCGGGAGAGCTCGACCTGGCCTTCCTTCTTCAGCGGATCGACGTAACCGCCGACGTTGAGGATGTTGGTGGCGATGGTGTAGCCGGCGGTGTGGTCCGCCCCCATGGTGCTGGTGGCGTAGGTGATGCCGATCCCCTTTACCGAGCGGGGATCGTAGGCGGGGATGCCCTGGTTCTTCACCACCGGTACCCGGGTGATGCCGTAGGCGTTGCCCACCGAGCCCGCGCCGTTGCCGAGGATGCGGCCGAGCGGGGTCCCCTTGCCGATCTCCTCCCTGAGCAGGCGAATTACCCCCTTGCCGTCACCGAAGGGGAGAACGCCGGCTTCCATGGCCACCGCGAACATGACGGCGGTCTCGATGGAGTCGATCCCGAGGTCGTCCATGACGTTGTCGGCTTCGGCGATGTCGTCCAGGTCGTCGATGCAGCAGTCGGCGCCGAATCCCCAGATCGTCTCATACTCGAAGCCGGAGGTCTTGTATTTCCCCTCCTTGTCGGGGTAGACCTGGGAACACTGGATGATGCAGCCGGCGTGGCAGCCGTGCTTCGGCTTGCCGCCACGGGCGACGATGGTGTCGTGCATGGTTTCGCCGCAGATCTTCTCGGCCCCGGCGAACTGGCCGGTGCTGAAGTTCCTGGTCGGCAGGCCGCCCGCCTCGTTGAGGATGTTGACCAGCACGTTGGTGCCGTAGGTCGGCAGACCCTCGCCGCTGACCGGATGGTCGAGCAGGGCCTTGGCGAAGGTGCGGGCCGCGGTCTTGAATTTCTCCGGGTCGGCGATCTTCACCCCGGGGGCGCCCTGGTCGTCGATGGAGATGAACTTGATCTTCTTGGAGCCCATCACCGCGCCGAGACCGCCGCGGCCGTGGCTGCGGATCTTGCTGTCCGGGTCCTTGACCGAGATGTTGGCCGCGGTCATCTTGAGCTCGCCGGCGGGGCCGATGGTCAGGACCCCGGTCTTCTTGCCGAGCCGGGCCTCGACCGCCTCGATCACCGCAAAGTTCCCCTTGCCGACCAGCTCCGTTTCTTCCTGGATGGTGACCCCGTCCTTGCTGACGTGGAGGCTGTACCATTTGTCCGCCTCGGGGAGCCCTTCGATGATCAGCGCCTTGATCCCGAGGCGGGCCAGCATCTGGGCCGCGGTGCCGCCGGCGTTCGACTCCTTGATGGTGCCGGTCAGGGGGCTCTTCGCCCCTGCCGAGAGACGGCCTGAGTTGGCGGCGGGAGTGCCGGTGAGGAGCCCCGGGGCAAAGACCAGCTTGTTGTTGGCGCCGAGCGGGTGGCAGGTGGGGGGCACCTCTGCGGCAACGATGGTCGAGGTCAGGCCGCGGCCGCCGAGGCCGGCCCAGGCGGCGGGAACGGTCTCGATCCTGGTGCTGAGGGCGGACATGTCTACGCGTAAAATCTTATCCATTGTTTCTTCTCCCTGTCATGTTGTTGATCTCCGCTCGCGCGGATAAAACTCCTTTCCGAAAGGGAGGCTCCGCCGTTTCCAGTGAAACCCGTAGGCCTTGCCGCCGTGAGGATTGCCCCGTTAGGCTGACAGGCTCGGAGATGGTTGATTATGGTTCCGTTACGGCAAGACCTGGCAGGTTTTCAAAACCTGCCAGGTCTCTGGTTCCAATTCAGCTTCAAGCAGGAACTACATGGCTGCCTTGAAGATGTCGATGACCTGATCCAGGGTGGCGGTGCGCGGGTTGGTCAGCTGGCAGGCGTCCTTCTTGGCGTTCTCGGCCATGACCTTCAGGTCGGCTTCCTTGACGTTCAGCTCCTTGAGGCCGGAGGGGATGCCGATCGCCCTGGAGAGCTTGCGGATTGCGGCGATGCCCTTGGCAGCGGCGTCCATCGGGGCGAGGCCGGTGACGTCCTCGCCCAGGGCCACGGCGATGTCGGCGAACCGCTTCGGGCAGGCGATGGCGTTGTACTCGCTGACGGCCGGGAGCAGGATGGCGTTGCAGACCCCGTGCGGCAGGTTATAGAAGCCACCCAGCTGGTGGGCCATGGAGTGGACGTAGCCGAGGCTGGCGTTGTTGAAGGCCATCCCGGCCAGGTACTCGGCGTAGGCCATCTTGTCGCGGGCTTCCAGGTTCTGGCCGTTGGCCACGGCCGGGGAGAGGTACTCGGCGATCAGTTCGATGGCCTTGATGGCGCAGGCGTCGGTGATCGGGGTGGCGATGGTGGAGACGTACGCCTCGACCGCGTGGGTCAGGGCGTCCATGCCGGTGGCGGCGGTCAGTGCGGGGGGTTTGCCGACCATCAGGACCGGGTCGTTGATGGCGATGTTCGGGGTGCAGCGCCAGTCGACGATCGCCATCTTCACGTGGGTGTCGGTGTTGGTGATGATGCAGAAGCGGGTCATCTCGCTTGCGGTGCCGGCGGTGGTGTTGATGGCGAGGAAGGGGGGCATAGCCTTGGTCGACTTGTTGACCCCTTCGAAGTCGCGAATGTTGCCGCCGTTGCCGATCACCAGGCCCACACCCTTGCCGCAGTCGTGGGAGCTGCCGCCGCCGAGGGAGATGATGCCGTCGCACTTGTTCTCCTGGTAGACCTTGACGCCGTCATGGACATTCTTGTCGGTCGGGTTCGGCTCGGCGCCGTCGAAGATGACCGCCTGGAGGCCGGCTTCTTCCACGTACCCCTTGATCTTGTCGGCGACCCCCATCTTGGCGAGGCCGGCATCGGTGACGATCAGCAGCTTGCTGGCGCCGAGCGCCTTTGCCTGGGTGCCGGCTTCCTTGGAGCAGCCTACGCCCATGAGGGAGACGGTGGGGATGAAGAATCCGAATGTCTGATCTGCTAAAGCCATTTTTACTTCCTCCTTTTTAATTGTGGGTGTTGCCACCCGGATTGCCTTGGTCAGCGCTCTGTCGCATACAATTTCCTAGAACGACTTTTTATGTAAACGCAAGGCCTGTACCAATTATCGCGCCCCCCCTCCATCTTTTCCTGTAAGCCCTGAATCTGCCGGCAGTTACAGGGGGGTTCCGGGGACGCCGCGCCTGTTGCGGAATGCGGAATCGGCGAGTCGAGTTCTAAAAAGGAACAGTATTGTTGTTCCGTTATGGCACACATGTAATGAAATGGAACTGGGGGTGTCTCCTCTCCAGGCGGGGTGATAACCCCGTTCCTGCTGTCCCCGCGATGCCGGGTAATATGGCTCATGCCACGGCTGTCAGGCTCTCGGCCGGTCCCGCAAGTGGCAGGTCATCCCTGCCACCACCCTTTCCGGGGGAATTGGTATCGAAATTGCCTGTCTACAAAAAAGGAATCTTCCTACGGCGGAAGAGCAGGAACCAACCAAGAAAGGCGAAAGAATAATTGGACGCGGAAAAGGCGGAAAAATCTGATAACGGCGGATTTAAACCCTTAAACCAAAACAATAGAGCTTCTTGCAAAATTATCCCGGATCCGATGTAGGAGCGGCGCCCTCGCCGCGATTTCAGTCTGTTATCGCGCCGGGGGCGGCGCTCCTACAATGAAAACCACTTTTGCAAGTGCCTCAATATAGTTATTGAAAATACATTTCATTCCCCGCGAGGGACCGGCATGGCACTCATCGATTCTTACGGCAGACGGATTAATTACCTCAGGCTGTCGGTCACCGACCGCTGCAACCTGCGCTGCAGTTACTGCATGCCTGCGGACGGGATAGCCAAGCTGGCGCACGGCGAGATGCTCAGTTATGAGGAGCTGTTGCGGGTGGCAGCCGAGTCGGTAGCCCTGGGGATCGAGAAGATCCGGATCACCGGCGGCGAACCACTGGTCAGGAAGGGGCTGATCGGCTTCATCGAGCGGCTGGCAGCTATTCCGGCCCTCCGAGAGCTGGTCCTCACCACCAACGGCCTGCTCCTCGGAGAGATGGCCCTTCCCCTGCGCCGCGCCGGGGTGGGGCGGCTCAACATCAGCCTCGATTCGCTCAAGCCGGAAGTGTTCGCCGGGATCACCCGCGGCGGGGACCTGCGCAGGGTGATCGACGGCATTGCCGCTGCCGAGGACGCGGGGTTCCCGCCGGCCAAGATCAACATGGTGGTGATGCGGGGGGTAAACGATGACGAGCTGCTGGACTTCGCCGCCCTGACCCTGCGCCGGCCGTACACGGTCCGCTTCATCGAATACATGCCGACCGTCGGCGGCCAGGGGGCAAGCGCGCTCTGCGTCACCGGCAACGAGATCCTGGAGCGGATCGGCCGCCGCTATCCGCTGCTGCCGCTGGTGAGCAGCGAGATGGCCGGGCCGTCCAGGAACTTCAAGATCAGCGGCGCTGCCGGGGCTATCGGCATTATCACCCCGATCTCCGGCCATTTCTGCGACAGCTGCAACCGGATCAGGGTGAGCGCCGCCGGACTGGTGCGGGGGTGCCTGTTCGCCGACGGCGGGATCGATCTCAGGCAGTACCTGGATGCCGGCGACGACGGCGGATTGCGGGAAACCCTGCGCCGGATCGTCACCGGCAAGCCGGGGCGGCACCGGCTGGCGGATGAAGAGGCGGGGAGGGGCTCAATTCCCATGTCGCAGATCGGCGGCTAGGGTCGCATTCCGCCTGCCGCCTGCCAAAGTTGTACGGCGGACAGGTCAGATTTTGTAGGGTGGGTTAGGCGGATTCATCGCCGTAACCCACCGTTCGATGCCGGCTGGTGGGTTACGCTGCGCTAACCCACCCTACGAGAAATATAAAATCGATACTGCTTCATAGTACCAGCCACATACGTCAGCATAGAAGAGGAGAGCGAATCATGCCGAGAAAGTACAAGAATCCGAAGAAGCCCAACATCGTTTCCATGCGCATTACCGACGATGAGATGGTGAGCATCCAGCAGATCATGGAGCTGACCGAGAAGAGGCCGGCCGATCTGATGCGGGATGCCTTCATGATGTTCAAGGCCCACTGGGAAATGTCCCGGGCCGCGGGGGCATTGGCGAAGAGCTGATGCTCATGAGGGAGAATCTTGCCTCTCCCTTTACCTTTACCTTTACCTTTACCTTTACCTTTACCTGCTCTTCACT
This sequence comes from Geobacteraceae bacterium, assembly GCA_023701365.1. GTDB lineage: Bacteria > Desulfobacterota > Desulfuromonadia > Geobacterales > Geobacteraceae > JAMPXD01. The sequence continues at coordinate 58,150 of JAMPXD010000003.1, read as the reverse complement.
GAGGCCCCATGTCCCGACAATCACTGGCCGTATGCCATCCGGATCTCCGTCCCTCCCCTGCGCACCGGGAGCACCCGTCGAAACTGTACGTCGAGACGTCCAGCCGCTGCAATCTGAACTGCGTCATGTGCATGAAGCAGAACCGGGACGGCGCAGCCGGCGACGGGGACCTGGAGCCGGCCACCTTCGAGGCGCTGGAGAGCGCCTTGCCCCATCTGGACGCCCTGGTGCTGAACGGGGTCGGCGAGCCGCTGCTCAACTCCCGCCTGGAACAGTTCATCAGCCGGGCACGAAAGCTGATGCCGGCGCAGGGGTGGATCGGCTTCCAGAGCAACGGCCTGCTCCTCTCCAACATGCGGGCCGTGACCCTGGTAGATGCGGGGCTCGACCGGATCTGCCTGTCGATGGATGGCGTTTCTCCCGCCACCTTCAGCTCGCTCCGGACCGGTGGGGAACTGCTCGATCTGGAGCTGGCCTTCTCCGCCGTCGCCTCTGCCAAGGCGATCTGCGGCCGGCCCGAGCTGCAGGTCGGCGTGGAGTACGTCGCCATGCGCGACAACCTGGCGGAGCTCCCCGCCGCACTCCAGTGGGCCGCCGCGCGGGGGGCGACCTTTGCCATCGTCTCCCATCTCCACCCTTACGATGAAAGCCATCTCGGCCAGCGCGCCTATGAGACCTGTTCCGACGAGGCCCTCTCCCTGTTCCATGTCTGGCAGAACAAGGCGGAGCTCGCCGGGGTGGAGATCCGCCGCTATTTCGAGCTCCTCTGGAAATACGTCAAGACCCCCGAGGAGCAGAGGATCGTCAATTTCGTCGATGCCATGCGGGCCGATGCCCGGCACCGGGGGATCTCCCTTGACCTGAAACGGCTCTTCGCCATGGACTATTCCCGTCTGGAACGGGTGGCGGAGGTATTTGACCGGGCCGGCGAGGTGGCCCGAACGACCGGGCTCGAGCTGCGGCTTCCGGAACTGGTGCCGCTGGGGAGAAGGGGATGCGCCTTTGTCGAACAGGGGGGAGCATTCATCTCCCGGGACGGCCGGATGCACCCCTGCTATCAGCTCTGGCACCAGTGCCGCTCGTTCGCCAACGGCTGGCTCTCCCCGGTGCAGCCGCGGGTGTTCGGCAGCGTCGTGGAAAGGGGGATCCTCGACATCTGGAACAGCAGGGAGTTCCGCGGCTACCGGGAAAACGTCCTGCGCCACGACTATCCATCCTGTGCCGCCTGCAACTTCGCCCCCTGCGACTATCTGCAAAAGGATGAATTCATTCAGGACTGCTACGTCAACACGGAACCGTGCGGCTGCTGCCTCTGGAGCTCCGGGGTGTTCCGCTGCCTGGATTAGGCGAGAAACTATCTTGAAAATACATTGCCCGATATGTAAGATTGAGCACGAGATCGCACACGCCAGCCATTTCTGTACCGAGAGGGCATGTGCCTGGAAATTCGTCTGCCCGGTGTTCCGGATAGAGCAGGTCTGGATCGGCCCCCGGGACGACTGCCCGGGCCATGACCCGGTACAGAGGTCGGCCGCATGAAAAGCAGGGGGGGAGGCTCCATGTCAGAACCGGTTGTTGTGGAAATATTCATCATCGGCAACGAAATACTGATCGGCGATATCCAGGACACGAACACGCACTGGTTGTGCAAGGAAATCAACAGCCTGGGGGGGTATGTGGCCCGGGTCACACTCCTGCGCGACGTCGCGGAAACCATTGCCGCCGAGTTGCATGCCGCGCTGGGGCGGGGCGCCCGGGTCATCATCACCTCCGGCGGCCTTGGTCCCACCGCCGACGACCTCACCCTTGCCGCCGTGGCGCGGGGCGCCGCTGTCGAGCTGCGGCTGCATGAACAGGCCCTGCAGATGGTCCGGGAGCGTTATGACGAGCTGGCCGCCCAGGGGGTGCTCTCCCAGGGGGGGCTAAATCCCCCCCGGGAGAAGATGGCCTGGCTCCCCGCGGGGGCCGTGCCGCTCTCCAACCCGGTCGGCACCGCCCCCGGAGTCCTGCTCCGGACCGGCCGGGCCGCCATCATCTCCCTCCCCGGTGTCCCGTCGGAGCTGAAGGGGATCTTTGCCGGCTCCCTCCAGCCATTTCTGCGGGCGACCTTCAGCGGCGGCCTGTCGGTTATGCGGGCCATCACCGTGCAGTGCAACGACGAGTCGCTGATGGAGCCGGTGCTCACCGGGGTGGTCAACGGCCATCCCGACATCTATGTCAAGTCCCTGGCCAGGACCCTCGGCGAGACGCGGGAAATCGACATCATCCTCTCCGCAGTGGGGAGCGACCGGGCCCTCCTGGATGGCCGGCTCGCCGCCGCCCTGCAGGAGCTGCGGCAAGGTCTCACCGCGATCGGCATCGGCCACCGGGACAAGGACAGCGCGTAAATTCTGCCGGCGCGCTTTTCCTGGCCAGTTTTGATATATGTCAAGGTAATCGGCCTGGAATGCTGGTAGCGTAACAAAAAAAGGGCATCCCATGCCCGTACCCGCTACCAGATCGTTCAGGAGTATACATGTCGGAGAATGCAAGACCATCCGGGGCCACCGCGCCTACCGCTGTTACCCCTCCCGCGCTCAGGGCTCATCCCGCCAAGCTGTTCGTCGAGACCACCACGCGCTGCAACCTCGGCTGCTTCATGTGCGTCAAGCAGACCGCTGGCTGCGGGATGACCGAGGGGGAGATGTCGCCGGAACGGTTCGCGGCCCTGGAGCCCGCCTTTCCCCATCTGGAAGCGCTGCTCCTCAACGGCATCGGCGAACCGCTCCTCAACCCCGGGCTGGAGGGGTTCATCCGCCGGGCCAGGAGGTCCATGCCGGCGACGGGATGGATCGGCTTCCAGTCCAACGGCCTCCTGCTCACCGAGTCCCGGGCGCTTTCCCTGGTCGAGGCCGGTCTCGACAGGATCTGCCTCTCCATTGATGCGGCATCTCCGGAGACTTTCCGCAAGGTCCGCGAGGGGGGGGAGCTGCTGGCGGTCGACCGTGCCTTTGCGGCCCTGGCCGCGGCCAAGGAGCGCTGCAACAGGCCGGAAGTTCAGGTGGGGATAGAATTCGTGGTGATGCGGAGCAACCTCGGGGAGCTCCCCGCCGCCCTACGCTGGGCCGCCGAGCATGGCGCCTCCTTCGCCATAGTGACCCATGTTCTCCCCTACGATGAACAGCATGCGGGCGAGGCCGCCTACGGCAACTGCACCGATGAGGCCATGGTGCTGTTCCATGAGTACAAGGCAGAGGCGGACCGGCAGGGGCTTGATCTCAGCCGCTATTTCGAGGCGCGCTGGAAGTACACCAGGAACCCCGAATCCCAGAGGATCGTCAATCTCGTCGATGCCATGAAGGGCGCGGCAAAAGAGCGCGACATATTCATCGACCTGAAAAAGCTCCTGCAGCTGGACGGTGCCATGATTGCGGAGGTTGCCGCGGTGTTTGCCCAAGCCGCGGCGGTGGCCCGGGAATACGGGCTGGAGCTCCGGCTCCCCGAGGTCACTCTGCGGGAACAGCGCCGCTGCAGCTTCGTCGAGGAAGGGGGGACGTTCGTCTCCTGGGAGGGGGATGTCTCCCCCTGCTACTTCCTGTGGCACCGCTACAGCTGCTTTGCCAGCAGCTGGCTGCAGCAGGTGCAGCCGAAGGTGTTCGGCAACCTGGAACAGCGGGGCATCCTGGATATCTGGAATGACCCGGCATACCGCTCATTCCGCGAGAATGTGCTCGGCTATGATTACCCCAACTGTTCCGCCTGCGGCCTGGCCCCCTGTGACTATGTCCAGACCGAGGAGTTCCAGCAGGACTGCCATATCAAGGACGTTCCGTGCGGCTCCTGCCTCTGGTGCATGGGGGTGTTCCAATGTCTCCGCTGAGCCCTCATTTCCCGCCGGCGATCATGCCGATGGCCCTGTCGATGAAGTAGACACCGCTCCCCGTTTCGCCGATGTTCCTTATCTTGTCGAGGATCTTCTGCATGGTGTGCTCTTCCTCGTGCTGCTCGGCGACGTACCACTGGAGGAAATTGACCGTCGAATGGTCCTTCTCCCCAAGGGCGAGGGTCATCAGGCCGTTGATCTTGCCGGTAATCAGCTGCTCGTGGTCGCTCACCTTCTGGAACAGCTCGCTCACCGACCCGTATTCGGTCGGCGGCGCCTTGATCGTGCCGAGCACCGGGAGCGCCCCGGTCTCGTAGACGTACTTGAACAGGCGGTGCATATGGGCCAGCTCGTCCTGGGCCTGTGCCCGGAGAAACGCGGCGCACCCCTCCAGCCCCTTGATTTCCGCCCAGGCGCTCATCTGCAGATAGAGGTTGGACGAGTAGCTCTCCAGTTGGATCTGTTTGTTGAGGCTGTCAACCATGGCCTTGCTCAGCATAATCGGGTCCCCCTTTCGAAATACTTGCGGTTGAAATTGTCCGTACCCGGAAAATATACCACACCCTCCTGGCTTTGCCAGGAGCGGCAAGCGGGGGGAGCGGTAGTCGGCATCTCCTGATGCCTCCGGCAGTCGACCGGCTGGTGCCGGCGGTGGGGCGGGTGCTGACCGAGGCCGCGGAGCGGGCCGAGCTGATCAAGGCGGAACAGGCGCTCCGGGAAAGCGAGATGCGCAGTTACCAGCTCCAGGTCGGGCTGGCATGCGCGGCCGAGGTCCAGGCTAAGCTCCTCCCCCGCAGCTATCCGCAGATCCCCGGTTTTGACGTCGCCGCCCGCTGCCTCCCCGCCAAGCAGGTCGGCGGCGATTTCTTCGACCGGCAGGAAGTCTGCCTCGGCGTCTGGAGCCTCTCCCTGGGCGATGTCATGGGGAAGGGGATGGCGGCGGCCATGCTCATGGCGACGGTCAGGGCGTCGCTCCGCTCGGCGGCCCACAACCGGCCGGAGGAGGCGCTGCGACTGGGGATAGGCAGCGATGGCGGGGGAGGTGGGAAGGATAGCGATGATCAACTCTCCCTGATCCGGTCGAACTCGTGCCAGCTCACGAAGTTCTCATACCTGGCGATCAGGTAGTGGATATTTTCCACGATGTTGTAGTGCTTTTTCTCCTCTTCGATGATCCTCTCCAGTAGGGATACTAGTGCCGGGCTGCCGTACTGGCTTTCCTTCCTGACGATATCCTCGTAGAGCCTGACGCTGTCCGCCTCGATCTTCATGGCATGGCGGTAGCCGTCCAGCTTTGTCTTCATTTCCGCCAGGAGACCTTCGTCAATCTGCATGGTCTGGAAGATGTTCTTCGCGTTCTCCAAGGCCGTGGAATCGGTCATTTCCATCATCACCCCGGATGCCATGGCGTCCACGACTGCATAATGCTTCATTTCGTCGGCCGCGAGGATGGAGAAGATTTTCTTCAAGCCGACGACCGGCGTTTCCCGTTCCAGTTTTTCATAGTGGGCCTTGCCGTCGAGCTCCATCTGCTTGGCAAACTCAAGGATGTTCATGACTCTCTGCCTCTTTCCGGTTGGGGCCGTTACCCGACCAGGTCCGCTTCCAGGTCGAGGGTGATGGTCACCCTGTTGCCCACGACCAATCCCCCTCCCTCCATCATCTCGTTCCACGATACGCCGAAGTCGGTGCGGTCGATGGTGGTTGTCGCCGTGAAACCGATGGTGGTCTCGTCACCGAAGGGGCTTTTGACCGGGCCCCGGTACTCCGCTTCAAGTACCACCGGCCGCGTTACGCCGCGCATGGTCAGGCTGCCGATGACGGTGAACCGGTTTTCCCCCCGCCCTTCGACCCTGCTGCTCGCGAAGGTCATGAGCGGGTAGCCGGCGACGTCAAAGAAATCCGGACTTCGCAGATGGTCGTCGCGCTTCTGGATGCCGGTATAGAGGCTCGCCACCTCGATGGTCGCTTCGACCGACGAGATTTCAGGCGCTGCCGGGTCAAAGCTGAGGGAGCCGGAGACCTTGTTGAATTGGCCGTGCACATCGCAGACCATCATGTGGCGGACGGAAAAAGCGGCGACCGAGTGATCCGGGTCGATAGTCCATTGTGCCATTTCGTGCCTCCCGGGTGGGTGTCTGATGCAACTAGTATAGCCGGTGTATTCCCTTTTTCCACCGGTAGCGAGGCGCCGAATTTTTCTTGACAAGCAGGGGGGAGATGGGATATATAGAAACGGTTTTGAGGAACCGACCTCTTTGGCGATCCAAGGAGGTTTTTTATACGTTCGGAAAAACACGATTTTCGGCGGCGTAGCTCAGCTGGTTAGAGCACACGGCTCATATCCGTGATGTCCGGGGTTCAAGTCCCTGCACCGCCACCAATTAAAAGTCCGGCACCGTCCGGAGCAGTACAAAAGGCCCTGAGAAATCAGGGCCTTTTTTTATTTCCTGGGCATCAGGACAAAGAGCCACTGCTATTTCATCCTTGACATAAGGCTAATTTCTGATATATTCATCCTTATTGAAAGGATTATATCTTATGCAACTGTCAACACTCAAAGAGGTCATCGCCGGTAACCGCCAGTTCATTATGAACCGGGCGCCGGCCATCGTTCCGCGCAGTGGTATCGAGATACCCTCCGGGGTGAACAAGGTGGTGGCGCTCTATGGCATCCGCCGCAGCGGCAAGACCTTCATCCTGTTCGACCAGTGCATCCGCCACGGTGAAGGGGCTCTTTACCTCGATTTCGAGGATGATCGCCTGCAGGGCTTTACCCTGGCCGACTTCGACCTGCTTAAGCCTGCCTTCCTTGAGCTGTACCCCCATCTGATCGGCGCTCCGCTGGCCTTTTTCCTGGACGAGGTCCAGAACGTGGAGGGGTGGGAGCGTTTCTGCCGGCGTGCCGTGGAGCGGGAAGGAATGGAGGTTTTCGTTTCCGGCTCGTCATCGCGCATGATGCCGGCGGAGATCCACACGGAGCTCCGGGGCCGGGCCTGGAGCCTTGAGGTCATGCCATATTCCTTTGCCGAGTACGTCAGGAGCAGGGGATTCAACCCGGCTGATCCGGCGCTTGCTTTCGGAGCGGATCGGGACCGGGTAAGGCACCTCTTCGAGCAGTATCTGCGGCGGGGCGGCTATCCCGAGGTCTGCGCCCTGGAAACCGATTTCGACCGGTTAAAGCTCCTGAAGGACTACTATGGAGCCCTCTATTTCCGAGACCTGGTGGAGCGTTACCAGATCACCAATATCCCGCTGCTGGACGCCCTGAGCGACCGGCTCTTCTCCTCCTTCGCCACCCGTTTTACCCTGTCCGCCTTTTACAAGCAGTACAACGGCCGCATTCCGCTCTCCAAGGACCTCCTGTTCCGCTATTACCGTCACTTCCTGGACAGCATGCTCCTGTACGAGGTGCGCCTGTTCGCCGAATCATCGTATGCGCGGATGCGCAATCCGGCAAAGCTCTACCCCGTGGACACCGGTCTGTGCCGCCGGGTCACCTCCGCCGATGACGGACGCCTGCTGGAGACGGTGGTTTTTCTCGAACTGAAACGTCGGGGCCTGGAGTTGTTCTACTTCCATGGCAAGAGAGAGTGCGATTTCATCACCCGTGATGCTGCCGGCGCGCTGCAGGCCATCCAGGTATGCCATGAGCTGACGGACGAAAACCGGGAGCGGGAGATGGGCGGGCTGCTCGATGCCTGTGGACGGATCGGCTCTGACAGCGGCCTGATTCTGACGTGGGGGGAGGAACGGGTTCTTGAGGAAGCCGGCGTCACGATCTCATGCAAGCCGGTCTGGAAGTGGTGTCTGGAAGGCATTAGTGTCGCGTCAATTCAGTCAACGGAAAAATCTTTAACCGCAAGTGCCCCCGAAACGTCAACTGAACGCAAGCAGATATTGTAACGACTCAAGTCGTAAGAGACTAAATCGACTAAAAAGGAAAACCCATGAAAAACAACCTCTCCCAAATGGCCGTGATGAACGTAGCGGAAGGCGAAGAGATCTTGGCCGGGCGGGCCACTCCGCCCATCCCGCAGGTGGGCATCTACAAACTTCTGGCGAAGAAAAAAGCTGACGGCACGATTGAGTGGGCGCACTTCGTCGAGCGCGATAACGGACTGAAAGAAAAAGTGATGCGCGGCACCGTGAATACCCTTGATGAATTCGATATCGTGATCGATGCCGTCAACAACAACCTGCGCAAGGTCTTTGGCGTTACCATGCAGGCTGCCGGATATGATGTCCGCACGCTGGATGGAAAGAAGGTATCCGACACAAAACATTAAAATAGGTTTTTGACTGTCGTCTGTGTAATGTGCTATAAAAATATATCCACTCCGGAGAAGAGGGGAGCCTCCATATTTAGATGGGGGCATCTGGTGGGTATGTCGGGAAAATAAAACTGATAACTAACCGATATATCAGGGTGTTGCAGGTCATTTGAATGGCCTGCACCCGAAACCCCTCTTTGTGCAGGAGGGGTTTTTTTTATAATCCGAGGCTCTTGCAAAAGTGGATATTCATCGTAGGAGCGCCGCCCCCGGCGCGATAACAGGCTGAAATCGCGGCGGGGGCGCCGCTCCTACATCGAATCCGGGATAGTTTTGCAAGAAGCTCATCTGTTTACTGTTTTCGAATAATAACAGCCTGCAAATTGGCCGGTAAAGGGTAGCGAGTGCTTAACAAGGCTTTGAAAACCATCGGGGCGCATTCCCTGTTCAGCGTGGGAGACAGGGTGATCGTCGCCGTTTCCGGCGGCGCCGATTCGGTCGCCCTGCTGGATATCCTCGCCTCCCTTCAGCCATTGCGCCTCAACCTGATCGTTGCCCACCTGAATCACTCCCTGCGCGGCGCCGAGTCGGACGGCGATGAAGCCTTTGTCCGGGAGCTCGCCGCGCGGTATGGACTCCCGTGCGAGGCAGGCAGGGCCGATGTCCGTGAATTGAGCAGGCGGGAGAAGCTCTCCCTGGAGGAGGCGGGCAGGGTGGCACGCCATGCCTTCCTGCGCCGGCTTGCCGCGCAATACCGGGCGGACGCCATCGCCCTGGCGCACCATGCCGACGATCAGGCCGAGACCGTGCTGATGCGGCTGTTGCGCGGGGCGGGCGCAACGGGGCTGGCGGGGATCGCCCCGAAGACGGGGGATAAGCTGGTCAGGCCGCTCCTCGGGGTTACCCGCCGGGAGATCGAGGCCTATCTCCGGCGCCGGGGCCTGGTCTACCGCACCGACAGCTCGAACGCCGAAACGAAGTTTCTGCGGAACCGCGTCCGCCATGAGCTGCTCCCCGCGCTGGCCACCTACAACCCTTCCATCCGCGACCGGCTCGTGGCCACGGCCGAGGCCCTGGCCGCCGATGAGGCACTCCTTGAGGAGATCACCGACGCCGCCTTTGCCCGCCATGGAGAGGAGTCCGACGGGGCGGCTACCCTCTGGCTCCCCGGGGTCAGGGGGGAAGCCGCGGGGCTTCGTCTGCGGCTCTACCGCCGGGCCATTCTGCTGGCAAAAGGGGATCTCGCCCGGATCGGCGCCCGCCATCTGCGCGCCATCGACCAGCTTATTTTCTCCGGACGGCCCAGCGGCTCCCTTGCCCTCCCGGATGGGGCGAGGGTTGCCAGGAGCTATGACAGGGTTTCCTTCACCACGTCCCCTGGGGAGGCGCCTGCAATGGGGTACGAGATGGTCCTCGAAGGTCCCGGGACCTATCCCGTTCCGGGCGGCGGCAAGCTGCTGGTCGAGGAGGCCGCCCCTCCCGCTTCCTGGGGCGGTATTGCCGCCCGGGTCGCCTATTTCGATGCCGAGGCTGCCCCTTTCCCCTGGCTGGTCAGGACGTTCAGGGGTGGAGACCGCATCGTCCCCCTCGGCATGTCCGGCTCCAAAAAGGTGAAGAATGTCTTCATCGACGCAAAGGTCCCCCGGGCGAGCCGCAAGCGCGTTCCCCTGCTCTTCAGCGGAGAACGGCTGATCTGGATCTGCGGTCTGGGGAATTCCGCGGAAACCCGCGTCACGGAACGGACTGCAAGGGTCATGAGGGCGGAAATTCTTGATATTACTCCTTGAATGGACTTGTAAATGAAGTACCATTGTGCTAACTTCATATAGATTAAAACCACTGTTTAAAACCTACTGCACGCGTACCGGCGTGCATATCATATGGGGGTATCCTTGAATCAGTTCTACAAAAATATCGCGCTCTGGCTGGTAATCAGCCTGATGATGATCCTGCTGTTCAACCTGTTCAACAAGCCGAAGCCGGTGCAGGAGAAGCTGGGCTACAGCGACTTCATCACGGCGGTGGAGGCGGGCAAGATCACCGCCGTCACGATCCAGGGGAACGACGTCTCCGGCAAGTTCACTGACGGCAAGGAGTTCAAGACCTACAAGCCGGCCGACGCCCTCCTTTCCGACAAACTGCTCGAGATGAAGGTCGCCATTTCGGCGCGGCCCGAAGAGGAGAAGTTCTCCTGGTTCTCCATCTTCATCTCCTGGTTCCCGCTGATCCTGCTGGTCGGGGTCTGGATCTTCTTCATGAGGCAGATGCAGGCGGGCGGGGGGAAGGCAATGGCCTTCGGCAAGAGCCGCGCCAAGCTGCTCACCGAGGCCCAGGGGAAGATAACCTTCGAGGACGTGGCGGGAGTGGACGAGGCGAAGGAGGAACTGGAGGAGATCATCCAGTTCCTGAAGGATCCGAAAAAATTCACCAAGCTGGGGGGACGGATCCCCAAAGGGGTGCTGCTGGTGGGACCGCCGGGCACCGGCAAGACTCTTCTCGCCCGGGCCGTGGCCGGTGAGGCGGGGGTTCCCTTCTTCTCCATTTCCGGCTCCGATTTCGTGGAGATGTTCGTCGGCGTCGGGGCGAGCCGGGTGCGCGACCTGTTCGTCCAGGGTAAGAAGAGCGCCCCCTGCATCATCTTCATCGACGAGATCGATGCCGTCGGCCGGCACCGCGGCGCAGGACTGGGGGGAGGCCACGACGAGCGGGAGCAGACCCTCAATCAGCTCCTGGTGGAGATGGACGGTTTCGAATCGAACGAAGGGGTCATCCTGATCGCGGCCACCAACCGTCCCGACGTGCTCGATCCGGCCCTACTCCGCCCCGGCCGGTTCGACCGGCAGGTGGTGGTGCCCCGCCCCGACGTCAAGGGGAGGGAGATGATCCTCAAGGTCCATGCCAAGAAGACCCCCCTTGCGCCCAACGTCGACCTCGGGGTCGTTGCCCGCGGCACCCCCGGTTTTTCCGGCGCCGACCTCTCCAATGTGGTCAATGAGGCGGCCCTCCTGGCGGCGCGCAAGGAAAAGAACATGGTCGACATGCAGGACCTGGACGACGCCAAGGACAAGGTGCTGATGGGCGTGGAGCGGCGCAGCATGGTCATCTCCGAAGAGGAGAAGAAGAACACCGCCTACCATGAGGCCGGCCACACCCTGGTGGCCAAGCTGATCCCGGGCACCGACCCGATCCACAAGGTATCCATCATCCCGCGGGGGATGGCGCTCGGCGTCACCATGCAGCTCCCGAATGAGGACAAGCACAGCTATTCCAAGGAGACCCTTCTGAACAGGATCGCCGTGCTCATGGGAGGAAGGGCCGCGGAGGAGATCATCTTCAACAGCAAGACCACCGGCGCCGGCAACGACATCGAGCGGGCCACCGAGATTGCCCGGAAGATGGTCTGCGAATGGGGGATGAGCGATACGCTGGGGCCGGTGACCTTCGGCAAGAAGGATGAGCAGATCTTCCTCGGCCGGGAAATGGCTACCCACAAGAATTACAGCGAGGCCACCGCGGTCGAGATCGACGGGGAAATCAGGCTCATCGTGGACGACTCCTACAAGAGGGTCCGTCAGCTGCTGACGGACAACATCGACATCCTCCACAGGCTTGCCCATGAACTCGTCGAGAAGGAAAACCTGGGGGGCGATGAAGTGGAGAGGATCGTCAGGGGCGGGGCCCCCGTCGGGACCCCGGCAGCGGGAGCAGCAGCTTCCTGAGATGGCCTGTTACCCGCGGGTTCTATCGGTAAGGTCACCGGCGGATGCGGAACGGGAGCTGGCAGCGATCGGCCTCGACCCGTTCAGCATCCGCAATCTGGGACCGATGATGCTCCACCGGCTGATACTGCTGGAAGGGATCGGCTCAGGGGAAGCGCATATCCTCAAGCAGGAGACCCGCTCACTCGGGGCAACTGCGGCGATGGCGGGGAGGGGGGGAGCAATAGGCCCTGCCGAGGTTCCTGTTATCCTGATGGGAACCGACAAGCAGTTGCGCAGGCTCTGCGCAAACCTTACCCAGCAGGCGTTCGGCCTGCCGTCGCTGTCGTCCGACATTCTCCGTCTCCTCGATCTGGAGAACGATCCCCCCCGGCGCTGGAAAGCAGGGAGACGGACCCTCGATCTTTCCCGGCGCCCCTGCATCATGGGGATACTCAATGTGACTCCTGACTCGTTCTCGGACGGCAACAGTTACCCAACTGTCGCGAAAGCCGTGGAACGCGCCCTGGAGATGGAGCAGGAGGGGGCCGATATCATCGACATCGGCGGAGAGAGCACCCGGCCCTCTGCCCGCCCGGTCCCCCATGACGAAGAGTTGCGCAGGGTCATCCCCGTGCTGGAGGGGCTGGCCGGAAGATTGAAGATCCCGGTCTCCATCGACACCTTCAAGTCCGTCGTTGCCAGGGAGGCCATTGCCGCCGGGGCCGAGATCGTCAATGACATCAGCGGCCTCACCTTTGACGAAGGGATGGCCGAGGTGGTCGCCGCGGCGGATGCCGGACTGGTCCTCATGCACACCAGGGGAACACCTGCCGAGATGCAGAAGGAGACGGCTTACGGTTCACTGATTGCCGAGGTCACTGCCGCCCTGCGGAGCTCGCTCGCCCTGGCGGAAGCGGCCGGCATAGAGCAGGGGAGGATCGTTGTCGACCCCGGGATAGGTTTCGGGAAAAGCGTCGAGGGGAACCTGGAGATACTCAGGAAGCTGTCGGAATTTTCCGTCCTCGGGCGCCCGATCATGGTCGGTACCTCCCGCAAGTCTTTCATCGGGGCGGTCCTGGGGAGTCCAGTGGCAGAGAGGAGCTTCGGCACCGCAGCGACGGTCGCCCTCGCCCTGGTCAACGGCGCTTCGATATTCAGGGTTCATGACGTCCGGGAGATGCGGGACGTCGCAGATATGGCAATGGCGGTTATCGCGCCGGCGGCCGGGCCGCATTAGATATGTCCTGCGAACAGCATGATCACAGAGTGTGCCGACCATTGAGACGCCGCGGTGACAAGGATGACGGATTTTCTGCACAATATCGGCTGGCTCCTCGATTTTCTGGATATCGTCCTGGTTGCCTGCCTCGTCTATCGTGTCATTCTCCTCCTGAAAGGGACCGTATCGACCCGCTTTATCCTCGCCTTCGCCCTCATCATAGTGCTTTCAATCTTTTCCAGTTTTGCCGGGCTGCGGACATTAAGCTGGCTGTCGGAAAATTTTCTCGGCTCCTTCATCGTAATTCTCGTCGTTGTCTTTCAGCATGATATCCGCAGGGCGCTTGTCTCCGCCAGGCGTAACCGGCTCGGCACCGAGCACGGCCAGGGTGAGGTCTACGAGGTCATAGAGGAGCTCGCTTCTGCGGCCGAAGCGCTCGCCCAGAAGAAAATCGGTGCGTTGGTGGTGCTCGAAAGGGACATGCCCCTCAGTAATTTCATCGGGGTGGGGACCGAAATCGACGCCAAGGTCACCAGCGAACTGCTTTCCTCCATTTTCCTCCCCTATTCGCCGATTCACGACGGCGCGGTCATCATCCAGAAGGGGAAGCTGACCAAGGCGGGGTGCTTCCTCCCCCTGACCCAGAATCCGGCGGTCAGCAAGGCCCTCGGCACCAGGCACCGGGCCGCCATCGGTCTGACGGAGGTAGTGGACGCAGTGGTCGTGGTGGTTTCCGAGGAGACCGGCAAGATATCGGTGGTGGTCGGCGGCCGGATAACCCGCGACCTCGAACCGGCAACCCTGCGGAAGGTCCTGAAGAAGTTGCTGGAGCCACGGTGGCTTTCATGAGCGTCAGGGAAAAACTCTCGGAAAATCTGGGGTTCAAGGCTCTGGCGCTTTTTCTTGCCATGGCTCTCTGGCTCTTCGTCACAGCGGGAACGGAGGGAGAGGTGGCGCTGACGGTTCCCGTGCAGTTCAGGAATATCCCGCCGCAGCTCTCCCCGGGCAGCAAGGCGCCGCCCGCTGTCGAGCTGAAGATTGCCGGGCCCAGGATACTCCTCTGGCAGCTCGCCGGGGAGCGGCTGGCGGTTACCCTGGACCTGCAAGGGGTGGGGGAGGGGAGCGTCGCCTTCACCAGCCTGGAAAGGACCGTCCGGCTCCGGAGCGGGCTCCGCATCACCCGTATTCAGCCGTCCGCCATCGAGCTGCAACTGGTGCGACAAGAGTAAATAGAACAGGAGATATCATGAAGAAGCTTTTTGGAACCGACGGCGTGCGGGGAGTGGCCAATGTCCACCCGATGACTTCGGAAATGGCCATGCAGATCGGCAGGGCCGCTGCCTATATCTTCAAGAACGGCCATAAACGGCATCGCATCGTGATCGGCAAGGACACCCGCCTCTCCGGCTACATGATCGAAAACGCCCTGGCCGCCGGCATCTGCTCGATGGGGGTGGATGTCCTGCTGGTCGGGCCTCTCCCGACCCCGGGGATCGCCAATATCACCTCATCCATGCGGGCCGATGCCGGAGTGGTGATCTCCGCATCCCACAACCCTTTTCAGGATAACGGCATCAAGTTCTTCTCCCGTGACGGCTACAAGCTCCCCGACGAGATGGAGATCAGGATGGAGGAGCTGATCTTCTCGCGCAAGATCGATTCGCTGCGCCCCATCGCCTCGGAAGTCGGCAAGGCCTTCCGGATCGACGACGCGGTCGGCCGCTATGTGGTCTTTCTGAAGAGCACCTTTCCGAAAGAGCTCGACCTGGCCGGGTTGAAGATCGTGCTCGACTGCGCCAACGGGGCGGCCTACAAGGTGGCGCCGGCCGTGCTGGAAGAGCTCGGCGCCGAGGTGGTGGCGCTGGGGGTGAAGCCGACCGGCACCAACATCAATGCCGGCTGCGGCTCGCTCCACCCGGAACTGATCAGCGAGGCGGTCAAGGAGCACCGGGCGGACCTGGGGATCGCCCTGGACGGCGATGCGGACCGGGTGATTTTCGTGGACGAATTCGGCAACGAGGTGGACGGCGACCATATCATGGCCATCTGCGCGACCGACATGCTGAAGCAGAAGAAACTCCGCAAGAATACCGTGGTGGCAACGGTGATGAGCAACATGGGGCTGGACATTGCCGTGAAAAATGCCGGCGGCAAGATTGTCAAGACCGCTGTCGGCGACCGCTACGTGGTGGAGGAGATGCGCCGGGGTGGCTACAACCTGGGGGGGGAGCAGTCGGGGCACATGATCTTCCTCGATCACAACACCACCGGCGATGGCATGCTGTCGGCGCTCCAGGTGCTCGCCGTGATGCGGAGGCGCGACAAGACCCTCTCGGAGCTGGCCGAGGTGATGATTCCGCTGCCCCAGGTGCTGGTCAATGTCAGGGTCGCAGAGAAAACGGACATCATGACCATCCCCGAGGTGGCCGGGCTGATCCGGGACATCGAGGAGAAGCTGCAGGATGCGGGGAGGATCCTGATCCGCTATTCCGGCACCGAGCCGCTGCTCCGGATCATGCTGGAAGGGCAGGACAAATATCAGATCACCGGCTGGGCCAAGGAGATCGCCGAGTTGGTCGAACAGAAGATCGGGGGGAAGTAGCATGGCCAGGCTGGGAGTGAACATAGATCACGTCGCCACGATCCGTCAGGCGCGGGGGGGGGCCGAGCCGGACCCGGTCGCCGCCGCGGTTCTCGCAGAGCTGGCCGGAGCGGACGGGATCACCATCCATCTGCGCGAGGACCGGCGCCACATCCAGGACCGGGACCTGCGGCTGCTCCGCCAGACGGTGCAGACCAGGCTCAACCTGGAGATGGCAGCCACCGCGGAGATGGTCAACATCGCCCTCGCGGTCCGCCCCGACATCTGCACCCTGGTGCCGGAAAAGCGCCAGGAGCTCACCACCGAGGGTGGCCTCGATGTCAGAGGGAACCTGGAGAGCATCACCGGAGCCGTGCACAAGCTCCACGAAGGGGGAATTCCGGTCAGCCTCTTCATCGATCCGGACCCGGACCAGGTGAAGGCCGCCGAAAAGGCCGGCGCCGACTGCGTGGAGATCCATACCGGCTCCTACGCGGAGGCGAAGGATGCCGAGGCCGTGGAGGCGGAGCTGACCAAGATCGACAACGCGGTCAGGCTTGCCGCCACGCTCGGGCTGGGGGTCAACGCCGGCCATGGCCTGAACTATGCGAACATCAGGAAGGTTGCCGCTCTTGGGGGGATCGAGGAGTACAATATCGGCCATTCCATCATTTCCCGGGCGGTATTGGTCGGGCTCGACCGGGCTGTGCGGGACATGGTGGAGTTGATAGGATAAAGGGTGACAGCCCGCGACGGCAAGAAAATGATCGCCTCCTGGCGGGAGCAGGGTCTCTTTGCGGAAAGGCTTCCCGAGCTGGAGAGACTGAAGGGCGTGCCCCAGCCCGGGGAGTACCATGGGGAGGGGGACGCCTTTGTCCACACGATGCTGGCGATCGAGGCGGTTGCGGATGAGGCGGATATCCGGGTGTTCTGGGGGACACTGCTGCACGACATCGGCAAGAGCGCTACCACCGAACTGATTCACGGCCGCTGGCGCTCCTTAGGCCATGCGGAGGCCGGCGCGGCAATGGCGCAGGCGGTCATGGAACGGCTCGGTTTGCCGGAGCTGGCCCGGGATGTCGCCTGGCTGGTGAAGCACCATATGTTCCATTTCTCCTGGCATGTGACGCCCGGCGCAAGACTTGCCCGCAACCAGCTCCGCTTCATGGGCCATCCGCTGTTTCCCTTCCTGTTGCAGGTCTGCGCGGCAGACGCAGCCGCCTCCCTGGGGAGCAGCAAGAAAGGTGATGCGGTGCGCCTGCTGGCCGCACTCCATGATGATATGACGATGCAAGGCACGATCTAAGGGATTCGGAGAAAACGGACGGTCGCTTGCGCTGCCTGCGCAGAGCGGCAAAGGAGTAGCCCCGCATGAAAGAGACAAGGGAGGACGTTGCCGCCACCATCGGTCAGAGTGCGGAAATAGTCGACATGCTCGACATGGTCCTGACCGAGGCCGATGATCGCGCCTATGTCGTCTGTTCCGCCGAGGAATGCCTGAAGAATGTGAAAGGGCAGTGCACCATCCACATGGTGAAGGCCAGGCGCAAGATCCCGGGCAACGGCCGGTGCGCCGAATATGTGAGTTGATTTTCTTCCGGCCCCCGGAATTTCGGGGATGATGCCGCCGGATTGTCTGCGTACTCTGTACGATAGAGGGGTTGAACATGGCCGCGCCAAGAATTCTGCTGGTGGACGATACGAAGCTCTTTCTCAGGCTGGAGCAGGAATACCTGAAGCAGACCTCGGCGGTCGTGCTTACCGCGGGGAACGGACGGGAAGCCCTGGAGATTATCAGGGGCAACCGTCCCGACCTGATCTTCATGGACCTGAACATGCCGGAGATGGACGGGGTGACCTGCTGCGCAACCATCAAGGCTGACCCGGAGCTCCGCTCCATCCCGGTCATCCTGGTCACCACGGAGGGGAAGGACGACAGCAAGGCGCTCTGCCGTGCTGCGGGGTGCGACGGCTACCTGACCAAACCGATCAATCGGAAAGTATTCCTGGATCTCGGCCGCAAGTTTCTGCCGGACATCGACCGCCGGGAAAAGAGGGTCACCTGCAGGATAAAGGCCCTGTTCCGGATCAATAACGGGGACAATGTGTACGGCACCTGCATCGATCTCTGCTGCAGTGGTTTGTACGTTGCCTATAGCGGTCAGGTCGAGGCGGAAGACAGGGTGGAGGTAAGCCTTCTCGTCGCGGGGAGCAGCGACGACCTGGTGGAGGCCTGGGGCCGGGTCTCCTGGGTCAATACCGGCTCTCCGAGAATAAAGCAGGCGCTGCCGGAAGGGTTCGGCGTGGAAATCCTGGCCATCACCGATGAGTCGGTCAGGCTTATCAGGAAATTCATCGGCCAGGGGATATCCATAGCCGAAGAGGAAACGGAGGGGGGGCGCCAGTCATGAGGATGACCAGATGATTTTCGGCACCGGCATAGACCTGGTGGATATCTCCCGTTTTGAGCGGTTTGTCGCCCAGAATAACGTTCCCCTGTTCCAGCGTCTTTTTACGGCGGGGGAGTTGGCATATTGCGCGGCCAAGAAGAACAGCGCCCAGCACTATGCGTTGCGCTTCGCCGCCAAGGAGGCCTTTCTCAAGGCTCTCGGTACCGGCCTGCGGGAAGGCCTTTCCTGGCGCGACATGGAAGTGGTGCACGACAGTTACGGCAAGCCGGAACTGCGGCTTAGCGGAGAGGCGCAGCGGCTGTTCCTGAGCAAGGGGCTGAGCGGCTGCTTCCTCTCCCTCTCCCATGACGGCAACTGTGCCGTGGCATCGGTAATACTGGAGATCCGATGAAGGTCGTCAGCGGCGAAATCATGCAGAGTATGGACCGGCGCGCCATCGAGGAGTTCGGTGTCAGCGGCCTCACGCTGATGGAGAACGCCGGGCGCGGCTGCGCCGAGGCGATCATTGCCGGGTACGGCTCCGGTGCGGGACAGCGGGCGGTGGTGGTGGCGGGAAAGGGGAACAACGGCGGCGACGGCTACGTAATTGCCCGCCTGCTGCGGGAGCGGGGCTGGCAGGTGGCGACCTTCGTCCTCGCCCGGCGGGAGGATATCGCCGGCGACGCCCGGGCAAACCTCGACCGTTTGCAGGACGGGGTGGTGGTGTTCTGTCCGGAGCCGCGACAACTGGGGCGCTACGTAGCGGCTTTCCGGGATGCGACCGTCATAGTCGACGCCCTGCTCGGGACCGGCCTGAAGAGCGAGGTACGGGGGATCTACGCAGATGCGATCGAGCTGATCAATGGCGCGGGAAAACCGGTGGTGGCGGTCGATATCCCGTCCGGCATCGACGCGGCAACCGGCGGGGTCCTCGGCTGCGCGGTGCGGGCGGAGCTGACGGTCACCTTCGCCCTGGCCAAGCTCGGCCATGTCCTCTTCCCCGGTGCAGAGTACAGCGGCAGGCTCCGGATCGTCGACATCGGCATCCCGGCGGAGGTCGCCGCGTCGGCCGACGGCTGCGAATTCCTCGATGCCGCGGCGGTCCGGCCGCTGCTCCGGAGGCGCGACCGGTGCGCCCACAAGGGGAGTTTCGGCCACTGCCTGATCGTGGCCGGCTCAACGGGAAAGACCGGGGCCGCGGCCATGGCGGCCAACAGCGCGGTGCGGAGCGGGGCGGGGCTGGTCACCCTGGCGGTTCCGGCGGGCCTCAATGCCATTCTGGAGGTGAAGACCACCGAGGCGATGACCCTCCCCCTTCCTGACCGCGGCGAGGGTCATCTGCCGGCAGAGGCGAAAAAGGATATCCTGGCGGCCCTGGCCGGAAAGGATGCGCTGGCGCTCGGTCCGGGGCTCTCCCGCCAGCCCGGGACCGCCCGGCTGGTGCGGGAGATGGCGGCAGAGACGGAGCTGCCACTGGTGATAGACGCCGACGGCCTGAACGCGCTTTCGGAGGACCCGTCGGTACTGCTGCGGAACAAGAGCGGCGCGCTGATCCTGACCCCCCATCCGGGGGAGATGGCGCGCCTCGCCTCCATGGCGACCGTCGACGTGGAGGGGGACAGGATCGGCACGGCCCGGGAGTTTGCCGCGCAGCATCAGGTCTTTCTGGTGCTGAAGGGGGCCCGGACCGTCATCGCCGCTCCCGACGGCAGAATGGCCATCAACGGGAGCGGCAACCCCGGCATGGCGTCGGGGGGGATGGGGGATGTCCTGACCGGGGTGCTGGTTGCCCTGCTGGGGCAGGGGTACGATCCCTTTTCAGCGTGCCGGCTGGGGGTCTTCCTGCACGGTTTCGCCGCCGACCTGGTGGCGGCCGACAAGGGGGAGATCGGCATCTCCGCGACCGATGTGCAGGAGCGCCTCCCTTTTGCGCTACATCAACTGATGACGACAGGCTGATGACGGCAGGCTCAAGGCTGAAGGCTGAAGTAAACAATTGCGTTACTTTCTCACCCGGTTCAAACAGATTTAGATTGTTGATTGTTCAGGTTTTTCCTTACAGTCTTCAACCTATCAGTCTATCAACCAGATATTAAGGAGGAAACATGCTGACTGCCGGTGAGGTAATGACCAGAGATGTCGTGACGGTGAAAAGGGAGACTTCCATCCGGGAACTGGCGGAGATCTTCACTACCAGGCGGATAAGCAGCGCCCCGGTGGTGGACGATGACGGTGTCCTGATCGGCATAGTCACCGAATCCGATCTGGTGGAGCAGGACAAGAGCCTCCATATCCCGACGGTCATCTCCCTGTTCGACTGGGTGATCTACCTGGAGAGCGGCAAGAAGTTCGAAAAGGAGCTGAAGAAAATGACCGGCCAGACCGTGGGGGACATCTTCACCACGGAGGTGGAGACGGTTTCGCCGACCACTCCGCTCAGCGAGGTGGCCGATCTGATGAGCACCAGGAAGGTCCATGCGATCCCGGTCGTCGAGGGGAACCGGGTGGTCGGCATCATCGCCCGCATCGACCTGGTCCGGACCATGATCGGCCAGGCGTAGCTCTTTGCTGACGGTCGTCACCAGCAGTGTCGAGGAGACTGTTCTCCTCGGGGAAAGGCTCGGCAGCCTGGCTGGCCCCGGTGATTTCATCGCCCTGACGGGAGAGCTGGGCTCCGGCAAGACCCAGTTCGCCAGGGGATTGGCCGCCGGTCTCGGGGTCGATCCCTCCGTCCCGGTGACCAGCCCCACCTACACCCTGATGAACCTCTACTCCGGCAGGGTTGCGCTCTACCATTTCGATCTGTACCGGCTCGCCGGCGATCCGGAGGTGGCCGAGCTCGGTTTCGAGGAGTATTTTTACGGGGACGGCGTCTGTATCGTCGAATGGGCGGAACGGCTCCGGGACCTCTTGCCGCAGGAGCGGCTGACGGTATCGTTCAGTTACCTGGACGAAAACTGCCGCAGTATTTCCTTTGAGCCTGATGGTCCGCGTTACCGGTCGATCGTCAGGAAACTGGCTTTTCCTCGCGGGGAAGACGGACCGGTAACGGAGAAAGCCCCGCATGACATGCCCGACGCGGAATGAGCGAAAAAAATTCTTTGACCGGCGTGGCGTTTCTTGCTATTAAGGGTATGCAAAAACTTACATAGAACGCGGTTTTTTATTAACGCGGTTAAGGAGGATGGGCAGATGGCACTGGTGGTCCAAAAATACGGTGGGACCTCGATGGGGACGGTTGAACGGATCCGCAATGTTGCCAAGAGGGTCGCTAAAACCTACGACGCGGGCAACGACATGGTGGTGGTCGTTTCGGCCATGTCCGGAGAGACCAACAAGCTGGTGGCGTTGGCCAACGACATATGCGAATTCCCGGACAACCGCGAGTATGACGTGCTGGTTGCGTCCGGGGAGCAGGTTTCCATTGCCCTGCTCGCCATGTGCCTCAAGTCGATGGGGTACAAGGCCAGGTCGTACCATGGCTGGCAGGTGCCGATCGTCACCGACAGCGCCTTCAGCAAGGCGCGCATCGAGGAGATCGACGACGGGAAGATGCGCGCCGACCTGAAGGACGGCACCATCGTGATCGTGGCGGGCTTCCAGGGGGTGGACAGGGAGGGAAACGTCACCACCCTCGGCCGGGGCGGCTCCGACACCTCCGCGGTTGCCCTTGCTGCCGCGCTGAAGGCCGATGTCTGCGAGATTTACACGGACGTGGACGGCGTTTACACGACCGACCCGAACATCTGTGCCGACGCCCGCAAGATCGAGAAGATCTCCTATGACGAAATGCTGGAGCTGGCCAGTCTCGGGGCGAAGGTCCTGCAGATCCGCTCCGTGGAGTTCGCCAAGAAGTACAACGTGGACGTGCATGTCCGCTCCAGTTTCAATGATAATCCAGGAACAATGGTCACCAAGGAGGATAAGGATATGGAAGCAGTTCTCGTCTCGGGTATCGCCTATGACAAAAACGAAGCGAAGATCGCCGTCATGCACGTGCCGGACAAGCCCGGCATTGCCGCTAAAATACTGTCCCCCCTTTCCGACGCCAACATATCGGTGGACATGATCGTCCAGAACGTCAGCGAGGCGGGGCTCACCGATTTCACCTTTACCGTGGCCAAGGCGGATTTCAAGAAGGCGGTTGCCATCACCAGGGAAACAGCCAAGGAGGTGAACGCCCGGGATCTGGTGACTGATGAGAACATTGCCAAGGTTTCCGTGGTTGGGGTCGGGATGCGGAGCCACGCGGGGGTTGCCACCAAGATGTTCCAGACCCTGGCCAGGGAGGGGATCAATATCCAGATGATCTCCACTTCGGAAATCAAGGTTTCCGTCGTGGTGGACGCCAAGTACACCGAGCTTGCGGTCCGGGTGCTCCACGATGCGTTCGGCCTGTCCGGCAAGGATGTGGTCGCGGAATAAAGGAGTGCGGAGTGCGGAGTTCGGAATTCGGAATGAAAAATCTTTTATTCCGCACTCCGCATTCCGCATTCCGCATTCATCCAGAGGGGAAAAGCATGAGCCTGGTAAAATTGTACGATACGACCCTCCGCGACGGTACCCAGGCGGAGGACATCTCCTTCCTGGTGGAGGACAAGATCCGCATCGCTCACAAACTGGACGAGCTGGGCATCCACTACATCGAGGGGGGATGGCCGGGGAGCAATCCCAAGGATGTGGCGTTCTTCAAGGACATCAAGAAGGAGAAACTGTCCCAGGCAAAGATCGCGGCCTTCGGTTCCACCCGCCGCGCCAAGGTGACGCCGGACAAGGACCAGAATATCCGGACCCTGGTCCAGGCCGAGCCGGATGCGATCACCATCTTCGGCAAGACCTGGGATTTCCATGTCCACGAGGCGCTCCGGATATCACTGGAGGAAAACCTCGAACTCATTTTTGACTCCCTTGAGTATCTGAAAAAACATGCGCCGGAAGTGTTCTACGACGCCGAGCATTTCTTCGACGGCTACAAGGCCAATCCGGAATATGCCATCAAGACCCTGCAGGCTGCGGAGCAGGCCAACGTGGACTGCATCGTGCTGTGCGACACCAATGGCGGCACCATGCCCTTCGAGCTGGTGCAGATCATCGGCGAGGTCAGGAAACAGATCAAGACCCCGCTCGGCATCCATACCCACAACGATTCGGAGTGCGCGGTCGCCAACTCCCTCCATGCCGTCGATCAGGGGATCGTGCAGGTGCAGGGGACCATCAACGGTTTCGGCGAGCGGTGCGGCAACGCCAACCTCTGCTCCATCATTCCGGCCCTGAAGCTGAAGATGAAACGGGATTGCATCAGTGCGGAGCAGCTGAAGAAGCTGCGCGAGCTTTCCCGCTATGTCTACGAGCTTGCCAACCTGTCCCCCGACAAGCATCAGCCCTACGTCGGGAATTCCGCCTTTGCCCACAAAGGGGGGGTCCACGTGAGCGCCATCCAGCGCCATCCCGAGACCTACGAGCATCTCCGGCCGGAACTGGTGGGCAACACCACCCGGGTCCTGATCTCCGACCTGTCGGGCCGCTCCAACATCCTGGCCAAGGCCGAGGAGTTCAACATCAACCTGGACAGCAAGGACCCGGTAACCCTCGACATCCTCGACAACATCAAGGAGATGGAGAACCGCGGCTACCAGTTCGAAGGGGCCGAGGCATCGTTCGAGCTCCTGATGAAAAGGGCACTCGGCACCCACAGGAAGTTTTTTTCCGTGATCGGCTTCCGGGTCATCGATGAGAAGCGCCACGAGGACCAGAAGCCGATCTCCGAGGCCACCATCATGGTCAAGGTGGGGGGGAAGGTCGAGCATACCGCCGCCGAGGGGAACGGTCCGGTCAACGCGCTGGACAACGCCATCCGCAAGGCCCTGGAGAAGTTCTATCCGAAGCTCAGGGAGGTCAAGCTCCTCGACTACAAGGTGCGGGTACTCCCCGCCGGTCAGGGGACTGCTTCGGCTACCAGGGTCCTGATCGAATCGGGTGACCGGGAGAGCCGCTGGGGAACGGTCGGTGTCTCCGACAATATCATTGACGCCTCCTATCAGGCACTGATCGACAGTATCGAGTACAAGCTCCATAAAACCGAGGAGGCTGAGGCCGCCAGGAAGTAATGGAGCGAAACCGGCGTCTCATTCTCTTCCTTGCCGCAACAGCTCTGACTGCAGCACTCTTTTCCAAAGGCCACCTCCCATTTCACCATAATGGGAACGTGGCCTTTTTGCCGTATACCTCTTCCGGCGTTACGGTGAGAGTCATTGGCGGGGTGCAGGTCCCTGGGGTTCATACCTTGCCTGACGGGGCCACCGTAGCACACGTCATAAATTTGACGGTGCCTGCCATGGCGGCCGGAAGAGAGGAGATGCCGGTCCTGGACACGCGCCTGCGTTCCGGAGATGTAGTGGAGGTGACGGGGGAAATCCCTCGGCACCCCGCAATCAGCCTGAAGAGAATGAAGGCAGGGGAGCAGATGCTGCTGGGCATACCACTTGACCCCGACCGGATGGGTGTCGAGGATTGGGAGTCCCTGCCGGGGATAGGACCCGTAATGGCGAGAAACATCGTTGATGACCGTCAAAATAATGGCGATTATTGCTCTATTGAAGCGGTCCAGAGGGTGCCCGGAATGGGCAAAAAGAAGGTGGAGATGATAAGGAACTTTTTTCGATAGGCGTAACCATCCGGACTAAAACGTAAAAATATTTTGCCGGTTGAGCGGGAGAGATTTCCGCTCACATTGGCACGTATTCTGTAACCCTCCTTTGTACTCGATTTCAACAGGTACATATTCATGGGGGGGTGGCGATATGAATTGTCCAAAGTGTAGAGGCCGCATGTTTGCAGAGAAATTCTATGATTTCGTGAGATCCTTTGACGCCTGGAGATGCACCTGCTGCGGCGAAGTGGTCGATCCCACCATATTGACAAACAGGGCGAGGAACAACAGTCTTTTTCTCGGCTAACTGTTCAGGCTGATGATCGCTTTATCGGAAAAAGAGGGAGAATATTTCTCCCTCTTTTTTTTTACATTCCTTCGCTGATCAGGGGGGGCTATGGCAACGGCAGAATGTGCTGTTAATACGAAGAAATATACCGATGAGATGCTCGCCTGGGTGAGGGGCCGGGGGAAAATCATCATAATCGTTCATGACAACCCTGACCCCGATTGTCTTGCCTCGGCATTGGCGCTGCGCCATCTGTTCGTGATGAAGCTGAACAAGGATGCTGTCATCGCCTTTTCGGGGATGATCGCCCGCAGCGAAAACCTGGTCATGGCAAAGGAGCTGGAAATAACCCTCACCCCGCTCGGGATCGTCAACCTGAAGGAGTTCCAGGTGGTCTGCATGCTCGATACCCAGCCAGGAACGGGGAATAATTCGCTTCCAGCGGAGACGAGGGTGGACATCATAGTCGATCATCACCCGCTGCGGGAGTCGAGCAAAAAGAGCAGATGGGTCGATGTCCGTGACGATTACGGGGTTACTGCATCCATCCTCTACGAGTATCTGATCGCCCAGGAGGTGAATATCGGGACGAAACTGGCAACCGCGCTGTTTTACGCCATAAAGTCGGAGACCCAGGACCTCGGCAGGGAGGCGAACCGGCCCGACAGGGATGCCTATCTGCGCCTGTTCCCGCTGACCAACAAGAAGCTCCTCTACGAGATCACCCATCCGAAACTTCCCAAGGAATATTTTCTGACCATCAACACCGCCGTGGAGCAGGCAATAATCATCCAGAGGGTGCTGATTACCGATCTTGGGAGCATCCTGTTTCCCGAGCTGGTTGCTGAAATGGCCGATTTTCTCGTCAGGCTGGAAGATATAGAAACCACCCTCTGCATGGGACAATATGCCAATGACATGATCCTCTCCATCCGCACCGTCAGGCATGACCTCAACGCGGGCGAGATAATCAAACGGCTTGTGCTCGGTATGGGGACGGCCGGAGGTCACGGCATGATGGCGGGGGGGAAGATCGACAACGTCCCCCCGGACCGAGAGGCGATGCTGGCGATAGAAAAAACGCTGATCGAGAGGCTCCGGGCCGAACTGGGGATAACGGATGTCAAGCCGCGCCGGCTGATAGAGTAAATAATTTCGCTGCTGAAGGGGCATGATCGTTGACAACTCGCAGGCTGCTGGGATACTCTCGCCTTGCAGTCACACAATATATTCAGGGAGAGATATGCGACACGACGGCAGGGAACCCGAAGAGCTCAGAGAGGTCAGGATAACCCGGAATTTCACAAAACACGCGGAGGGATCGGTCCTCGTAGAATTCGGCGATACGAAAGTCATCTGTACGGCTTCGGTTGAAGAAAGCGTTCCCCCGTTTCTCCGCGGCAAGGGGACCGGCTGGGTGACCGCGGAGTATTCCATGCTGCCCCGGGCCACCCATACCCGCTCGCAAAGAGAGGCGACGAGGGGGAAGGTTGGGGGGAGGACCCACGAGATTCAGCGGCTGATCGGCCGTTCATTGCGTGCCGTCATAAATTTGACGCTTCTCGGTGAGCGTTGCGTCATGATAGATTGTGATGTGATTCAGGCAGACGGGGGGACCCGCACCGCTTCCATCACCGGGGCGTATGTTGCACTGGTGGACGCCGTCCGCGGTCTCGAGGCGCGTGGCATGATAGCGGCAAACCCGATAGTGGAGGGGGTGGCCGCCGTCAGCGTCGGCATGGTCGGGGGAGTGCCGCTCCTTGACCTGAATTATCAGGAGGATTCCGCCGCCGAGGTCGACATGAACATAGTGATGACCTCTTCAGACCGTTTTGTCGAGGTCCAGGGCACCGCGGAATCCAATCCCTTTACCGCAGCCGAAATGGACGCCATGCGTTCGCTGGCGATGCAAGGGATCAATAGGCTGTTCGCCATCCAGAATGAGGCCCTGGGAAAATGAGGGAGCTTCTCGTCGCAACGGCGAACAAGGGAAAGCTCAGGGAAATAGAGCTCCTTTTGCAGGGAACAGTTGCCCGCCTTTTTTCCCCCGTGGACTTCCCCACCCTTCCCGAGGTCGTGGAGGACGGTGAGACCTTCACGGACAACGCCGTCAAAAAGGCACGGAGCGCGGCAATTGCTACCGGCATGCCGGTGATCGCCGATGATTCCGGCCTTGTGGTGGACCAACTGGACGGCCGTCCCGGTGTCCGTTCGGCCCGTTTTGCCGGGGAAACGGCCAGTGACGCGGATAATAACGCGCGGCTCCTCAGGGAGCTGGCCGGCGTGCCCGCCGAACGGCGGACCGCCGCCTTCCGTTGTGTCATTGCCCTCTGCATGCCGGACGGTGCCTGCATGACGTTCGCTGGTGCGCTCAATGGGGTCATCCTGGACGAGCCGAGGGGGACGGCCGGTTTTGGCTATGACCCGCTGTTCCTCGTGCCGGAATTCGGTCAAACCCTGGCGGAGCTGCCGCTGGAGGTGAAAAACGCCATCAGTCATCGCGGCAGGGCGTTCGCCTGGTTGAAGGAGTACCTGCAGTGCTTGCAGGACCCGTGACGGTTAAGATTGTGGCAGCCGGTCCGTGATCCGGGAAAAAAAGCTTGCACAGCTCTCCTTCCTGTGCTATATAAAACGCTTACCAATCGGGGTGTAGCGCAGCCGGGCTAGCGCACCTGCCTTGGGAGCAGGGGGTCGGAGGTTCGAATCCTCTCACCCCGACCAACTCTGCGCCTGTAGCTCAGCCGGATAGAGCAACGGCCTTCTAAGCCGTAGGTCAGGGGTTCGAATCCCTTCAGGCGTGCCAGATACTCCTTTTATGGTGGCTATGGTGAAGCGGTCAACACTTACGACTGTGACTCGTACATACGTGGGTTCGAATCCCACTAGCCACCCCATTTAACCAGAGGCCCCGCGATGAGCGGGGCCTTCGTATATACCCAGTGTTGCGAGAGTGGCGGAACTGGCAGACGCACTGGACTTAGGATCCAGCGGGCAACCGTAGGGGTTCGACTCCCCTCTCTCGCACCAGCCATCAAGATGCTTCCGGAACGAATTTCCCGCCGATACCCAACACAATTCAACAGCATTTATCTGTCAAAGAGCCCAACGACACACCAATAAACTACATGGAGAGAGGTTTCAAATGCAGATCACAGTCGAATCGCTGAGCAAGGTGAAAAAGAAGATCAGCCTTGAAGTCCCGGCAGCCCGCGTCGCGTCCGAAATCGACAAGGTTTACGATGAAATAGGGAAAAGGACTGCCATCAAGGGGTTCCGCAAGGGGAAGGTGCCGAGGGCGCTCATCGAGAAGCATTACAGCCACATGATGGAACAGGATGTGGTGAAAAATCTCATCAATGACACCTATTTCAAGGCAATTGCCGACGAAAAAATCAACCCCGTTTCCTATCCGGTAATCGACAGCGAAGATCTGAAGAGGGATGAGCCCTTCCGCTATTGTGCGGTTGTCGAAGTGTTCCCCGAGGTGGAGATCAAGGAGTATGCCGGCCTGGAAGTGACCAGGGAAACGTACCTGTTCGACGAGGAAGTGATCAACCGGCGCATCGAGGAGATGAGGGAGAGTGTTGCCCAGCTGAAGCCCGTGGAGGAAGAGCGGCCCACAACCAACGGTGATTACGTGACCCTTGATTTTGAGGGGTTCGTCGACGGGGTCCCGTTTGAAGGGGGCAAGGGGGAGGACTTCCCGCTGGAGCTCGGCTCGGGCCGTTTCATCCCCGGTTTTGAGGAGCAGGCCTGCGGGATCAGGGCGGGTGAAGAACGGGAAATCAGGGTAACTTTTCCCGAGAGTTACGGGAATGCAGAACTGGCCGGCAAGGAGGCGACGTTCGCCATCAAGGTCAAGGAGATAAAGGTCAAGGAACTCCCGCCGCTAGATGACGACTTTGTCAAGGAGTTGGGCGAAGTCGACACCCTCGATCAGTTGCGGGCAAAGATCGCGCAAGAGTACGAAAAACATGAGAAGGAGAGGATAGAGACCGAGTTCAGGGAGAGGGTCGTCAAGGCGTTGATCGAGAAGAATGACCTGGAAATACCCGATGCGTTCATTGACCAGCAACTCGATCTGATGCTCGATAATTCCAAGAAGAGGCTCGCCTATCAAAGGCTCAGCCTGGAAATGATGGGGCTCGACGAGGACAGGTATAAGGTCCAGTTCCGCTCGGTAGCGGAAAGCCAGGTGAAGGGCTCTCTCCTTCTCGAGGCCCTTGCCAGGCAGGAGGGAATCCAGGTAACCGAGAACGATCTGGAAGAAAAGTTCAGGCAGATGTCGGGAGACAATGAACAGAGCCTGGATGCGATCAGGAAATATTACCTGCAAAACGACAAGGCCAAGGAAAACCTCATGTCCCAGCTGAGGGAAGACAAGACCATCGCCTTCCTCATTGCCCAGGCCAAGGTGACCGAGGTTCCGCGCGAACAGATTGAGAAATAGGGCTGTTTCAGCCGAGCCCGGTCAGCGCCGAAGCGCGGCCCGGCGCTTAGAAAAACAGATTTACCGGAGGTGTTATGCTTGTACCCATAGTTGTCGAACAAACCGGCAGGGGTGAACGGTCGTACGATATCTACTCGAGGCTTCTCAAGGATCGGATCGTTTTTCTCGGCGGCGCGATCGACGATCACATCTCCAACCTGGTAGTAGCCCAACTCCTGTTCCTGGAGGCCGAGGACCCGGACAAGGATATCCATCTATACATAAACTCCCCCGGCGGAGTGGTCACTGCGGGGATGGCCATTTACGACACCATGAAGTATATCAAGGCCCCCGTTTCAACGATCTGCGTCGGCCAGGCCTCTTCCATGGGCGCTTTTCTCCTGGCCGGCGGGGAAAAGGGAAAACGCTTCAGCCTCACCCACTCAAGGATCATGATCCACCAGCCGCTCGGCGGATTCCAGGGGCAGGCGACCGATATTCACATCCATGCCCAGGAGATCCTTCGCCTGAAGAATAAGCTGAACGAGCTGCTGGCGGAGAACACCGGCCAGCCGCTGGAAAGGGTCGAAAACGATACCGAGCGTGACTATTTTATGTCTGGTGAGGAAGCCCGCAACTATGGTATTATTGATGCACTGGTAACAAGAAATGCCGTAACGGGAGGTCCCAGGTGAGTCGAAGAGACGACAGAACCGACAACCTCATCTGTTCTTTTTGCGGAAAGAGCCAGGATGAGGTGAAAAAACTTATTGCAGGTCCGACGGTTTATATCTGTGACGAGTGCATCGAACTGTGCAATGACATCATAGCAGAGGAATCCAAGCTGGAAGAGGCGATGGGGCCGGATATAAAGAAGCTCCCCAAGCCCCGGGAAATCAAGGAGGTCCTCGACGAGTACGTGATCGGCCAGGAACAGGCCAAGAAGATCCTGGCGGTGGCGGTGTACAATCACTACAAGCGGATCGAGGCGATGGTGAAGCCGGGCGAAGTGGAGATGCAGAAGAGCAACATTCTCCTCCTCGGTCCCACCGGCTCCGGCAAGACCCTCCTGGCCCAGACCCTGGCCAGGATACTCAAGGTCCCCTTTGCCATGGCTGACGCCACCAACCTCACCGAGGCGGGCTATGTGGGGGAGGATGTGGAAAATATCATCCTCAGCCTCCTCCAGGCCGCTGACTACGATGTGGAGAGGGCCCAGAAGGGGATCATCTACATCGACGAGATCGACAAGATCGCCCGCAAGTCCGATTCCCCCTCGATAACCAGGGACGTCTCGGGGGAGGGGGTCCAGCAGGCGCTCCTGAAGATAATCGAGGGGACGATTGCGAGCGTTCCTCCCAAGGGGGGGAGAAAGCACCCGCAGCAGGAGTTTCTCAAGGTCGATACCACCAACATCCTGTTCGTCTGCGGCGGCGCCTTTGCCGGTCTGGACAACATCATCCAGCAGCGGATCGGGGTGAAAACACTCGGTTTCGGCGCGGATGTGAAGAAGAAGGTGGAGAAGAGGGCGGGTGAACTCCTCTCCGTCGCGACCCCCGAGGATCTGCTCAGATACGGCTTCATCCCCGAGTTTGTCGGCCGGCTGCCGGTCCTTGCCACCCTTGCCGAACTCAATGAAGAGGCGATGGTGCAGATCCTGAAGGAGCCGAAAAACGCCCTGGTGAAGCAGTACCAGAAGCTCTTTGAAATGGAGCATGTGAAGCTGAAATTTACCGACGGCTCACTGGTTGCCATTGCCCGGGAGGCCTTGAAGAGGAAGACCGGCGCCCGGGGGCTCCGTTCCATCCTGGAATACGCCATGCTCGACATCATGTATGAGATCCCTTCCCAGACGATGATCAAGGAAGTGGTCATCAATGACGACGTCATCTATCGCAAGGAAAAACCGATAATAGTCTATGAAAACATGGCTGAATCAGCCTGACGGGACAGAGATGAAAATCAATAAAACCGTAATCAGCAGGAAGGGAGGGGATCTGCAAAGATTCCCTCTTTTGCCTTTAAGGGATATCGTAATATTCCCCCACATGGTGGTGCCGCTGTTCGTGGGGCGGCAAAAGTCGATAGAGGCCCTGGAAGCAGCCATGGGGTGCGGCAAGAACATATTTCTCGCCACCCAGAAAAACGCCACCACCGAAGAGCCCGGCGTTGAAGACGTCTATACTGCCGGGACCATATGTCAGATAATCCAGCTGCTGAAGCTACCCGACGGCACCGTCAAGGTACTCGTTGAAGGGAAAAAACGGGGCGCCATCGTTTCCTACCTCCCCTGTGATCAATATTTTCTGGTGGAGGTGGCGGCCGCTGTCGAGCCGAGCAAGGTGACCCCGCGGATGGAAGCCCTGATGCGCGGCGTCTGCGCAACCTTCGAGAGCTATATCAAGCTGACCAAGACCATACCTTCGGAGATGCTGGGCAACGTCACCGGCATTGCCGATCCGGCCCTCCTGGCGGACAGCGTGGTGGTGCATGTCAATCTAAAAATAACGGACAAGCAGGAGCTCCTGGCGACAACAGACCCTGCTGCCAGGCTGGAGAAGCTGCTGGCGCTGATGGAATCCGAGATCGAGATTCTCCAGATCGAGAAAAGGATCCATGCCCGGGTAAAGAAGCAGATGGAGAAGGCCCAGCGCGAATACTACCTGAACGAGCAGATGCGGGCCATCCAGAAGGAATTGGGGGGGAAGGACGAGTTCAAGGAGGAGCTCCGCGAGCTCGAGGAGAAGGTGAATAAACTGCCCCTCTCCAAGGAGGCCAGACAGAAGGCACTCGCCGAACTGAAAAAGCTGAAGCTGATGTCCCCCATGTCGGCCGAGGCAGCGGTGGTGCGAAATTATGTCGATTGGCTGATTTCTCTCCCCTGGGGGAAGATGACCCGGGAAAAGCGCGACATCGCCGAGGCCGCCGCCATCTTGAACGCCGATCACTACGGCATCGAGAAGGTCAAGGAGCGGATACTGGAGTACCTCTCGGTCAATGCCCTGGTAAAGAAGATGAAGGGGCCGATCCTCTGCCTCGTCGGACCCCCGGGGGTCGGAAAAACTTCCCTGGCCCGCTCGATTGCCCGGGCGACCGGCAGGAACTTCGTCAAAATGTCACTGGGGGGGGTGCGCGACGAAGCTGAGATCAGGGGGCACCGCCGGACCTATATCGGCGCGATGCCGGGCAAGATCATCCAGAGCCTGAAAAAGGCCGGCAGCAACAATCCCGTGTTTCTCCTCGACGAGATCGACAAGATGAGTTCCGATTTCCGCGGCGACCCCGCCTCCGCCCTGCTGGAGGTGCTGGACCCGGAGCAGAACGCCATGTTCAACGACCATTTTCTCGATCTGGACTACGACCTCTCCAATGTCCTGTTCGTCACCACGGCCAATTCGCTCCACACCATTCCCCGCCCCCTGCTGGACCGGCTGGAGGTGATCCGGCTGGAGGGTTACCTGGAGCTGGAGAAACTGAATATCGCCCGGCAATATCTGATCGGCAAGCAGCTGGCGGCCCACGGCCTCAAGGAGAAAGACGTCACCCTGACCGACCGGGCGCTGCAGGAGATCATCAGGTACTATACCCGCGAGGCGGGGGTGCGGAACCTGGAGCGGGAGATCGCCAACGTCTGCCGCAAGATCGCCCACGGCACGGTCAAGGGGGGGAAAAGGAAATTCCTCATCCAGCCCAGGCAGATCAGGGAATACTTGGGGGTGCAGCGCTACAGAATCGGCACGGCCGAAGAAAAGGACGCCATCGGTGTCGTCACCGGGCTCGCCTGGACCGAGGTCGGCGGCGAACTGCTCAACATCGAGGTGGCGGTCCTGCCGGGGAAGGGGAAGCTTACCATTACCGGCAAGCTCGGATCGGTCATGCAGGAATCGGCCCATGCGGCCATGACCTATGTCCGCTCCCGGGCCCAGCTCCTCGGACTGGAGCGGGACTTTTACCAGGAGCTGGACATCCATATCCACGTCCCCGAAGGGGCGATTCCCAAGGACGGACCGTCCGCCGGGATAGCCATGGCAACGGCTATTATTTCGGCCCTGACCAGGCGGGCAGTGCGGCGGGACATAGCCATGACGGGAGAAATCACCCTGCGGGGGAGGGTGCTCCCGATCGGCGGGCTGAAGGAGAAATTGCTGGCCGCCAGGCGGGGCCAGCTCAAGACCGTGGTAATTCCGGGAGAAAATGAGAAGGACCTTGCCGAAGTCCCCGCTGAGGTGACCAACGGGCTCTCCATCAAGTGCGTGACCCACATGGACGAGGTCATTTCCCTTGCCCTCCTGGGCGAGGCCGGCCATTCCGTGCGGGGCATTGCCCCGGAAAGTCCGATCAAGCTCCCTGATGATGCCGTGACAGCCCACTGAACGGGTTTTCGCTAAATAAATTATCTTGACACAAAAAGCCGGTCTCTGGTATAAGACATTCTCTTTGATTTTTATGAAATACAGCGTGGAGGTGAGTCGTGACGAGATCTGAGCTGGTGAGCGCCGTTGCTGAACAGGCTGGTTTGACCAAGGCTGCTGCAGAGAAATCGGTTAAGGCTATAATTGAAGGGGTTACCGGTTCCTTGAAGAACGGGGACAAGCTGACCCTGGTGGGATTCGGCACGTTCAGCACCACCGCGCGGGCCGCGAGGAAAGGGCAGAATCCCCAGACCGGCAAAAAGATAAACATTGCTGCCTCGGTTTCTCCCAAGTTCAAGGCGGGCAAGGCATTAAAGGACGCTGTTAACACCAAGAAGAAGTAGTAGCATTAGGGGTCGTAGTTAAGTCGGTTATAACGCCGGCCTGTCACGCCGGAGGCCGCGGGTTCGAGTCCCGTCGACCCCGCCATTTAAGGGCGAATAGCTCAGCTGGGAGAGCGCCAGCCTTACAAGCTGGATGTCACAGGTTCGATCCCTGTTTCGCCCACCAGGCAGACAAAAGCCGTAGAGACGTGCATTCAGCGTCTCTACGGCTTTTTGTTTTGGTGCGGCCGGTTTCCAGCATCATCTCACTGGAGCAGGGCAAACCTGGAACCTTCCCTGGACCAGGGGCGCTCCACCGTACAGATGCCGCAGCAGCAACATTCGATACGCGGCACCCGGACATGGAGGTAGGTCGCATACTGTAAAAAATTGTCGTGGTACCACGTCTCGTTTTCCCCATCACAGGCGATCCCCTCCTTGCCGCAGGTGGGACAGGTGAAGGTGCTGCCGTGGGCAAAGTCGATGGTGATATCCATCCGCTTCTCGTCTTTGGAGAATGAAACCGCGGTGATCTGCCAGGGATGGGAGAGCCCGAGGGTCGCGGAAAATATCGCAGGCTGTTCCATAGCGTCTGTCCTTTGTCTCGTTCCGATAATGGCGCGCTCGCAGCGCCGATGTGTTCCAGCCGGTACTGTTGTTATGCCTTTTTCAGGATTATATGTTACAATAAACATGCCATGTTAGAGAAGCCGCCTGCGCAGCCTGTTTTGGCGGCTTTGCTCCCTGAGCTGCCGGTTCTTGCGCGGCTGCCGGGTGTCGGCAAACTTGCCGGAGGTTCCCGGAAGAGTGCAGGAAACCTTTGAAAAACGGGGCGTTCAGGGCTTGCTCAAATAATGTCCGTCTGTAATAATTTTTGCACCCTTTGCTATTAAGCAGTTGCGGTGATCTGAAAATGAGAATCCGCTGCTGAAAAAACATCTTAAGGTCCGTTTATGCCGCGCCACTATACAGACCCTTCGCAGGTCACCTCGTCGGCAGGTTATTTTGCCCGGCTGCTGCTCATCATTTTCGGCGTCGATCTGGTCGAGATGTGGCTGTTATTCGACAGAATCTCCCGGTTGGGCC
Source organism: Geobacteraceae bacterium (assembly GCA_023701365.1). GTDB lineage: Bacteria > Desulfobacterota > Desulfuromonadia > Geobacterales > Geobacteraceae > JAMPXD01. Next base: position 22,935 of record JAMPXD010000003.1, on the reverse strand, counting down.
TGTTTCAATCCGCCCTGACAGAAGCGGCCCTGTTGACCCTTGGCTGCGCCCCCCTGATCTGGTATGCGGTCGTCCGGCCGCTGGCCTGTGGCAATGCGGTTGGGGCAGGGCCGCGGCTATCGCCGGCTGGCCTGTTCATCAAGGTGCTGACGGTAATCTTCCTGATTGAATTCCCGATGATGCTTTTTCTGCCGGTCATTCTCCCGGGTGCTGGCATCGCCACCCTGTACCTGGCTGATGCAAGCATCACCACCTTCTCCTGCGGCCCCCTCCTATGGTGGACACTGTCCAAGGAACAGCGCAGCCACATAGATTCCCTGAACGACCTGCTAAAAAGCCCGGTGAAGCTCTATGCCATGCTGCTCGCTTGGGTGTTCATGGTAGAAATGGTGGAGATGCCGCTCATAGCTTCCATCGCTCCCGGCCGTGAAGACATTTTCAGCAGATTTGTTGATGCATTCCTGACTGTCCTGATCATCGCCCCACTTAGCTGGTGGTTCATCATCCGGCCGCTGCGAATAGCGGCCCAGTCCGAAAAGTCCAGTTCCGATGCGGTCCGGGCCCAGGTGGTCGAGGCGATCGTGACCATCGACGAACTGGGTGCTGTCGAAAATTTCAATCCGGCGGCAGAGATGATTTTCGGTTACACCACCGCCGAGATCAACGGCAAGCCAGCCAACCTTCTGTTCGGCGGCGCGGGTCCGGGTCTGGACGAGCTGATGCGGACAGCGACAGCAACCGAAAATCGGACAGTCACTCCGGTAACCCATGAGGTCGTCGGCAGACGCCGGGACGGCTCGTCCTTGACCATGGACGTTTCGCTCAGCCGGATACTCTACGATGGGCGGTGGCAATTGCTGCTGATCATGCGCGACATCAGCGGTCGCAGGAAGATGGAATCGGCGCTGCGGGAGAGCGAGGAACTGTTTCGCTCGTTGAGCGAGTCCTCGCCGGTCGGAGTCTTCCATATCGACCCGGAGGGGAACTGTCTCTACACCAATCAACGGTGGCAGGAGATCGCCGGATTGAGCGCGGCCGAATCCCTCGGCGTCGGCTGGACACAGGTAGATCATCCGGAGGACAAGCAGACCGTTTGTGCCGAGTGGCGCCGGTCGGTAGCAGAAGGGCGCGATTTCATGCACGAATTCCGGCTCCTTACCCCCCGGGGGGAAGTGCGCTGGGTGCTGGCCCGCACGGCAGCGCTGCGCTCGGCGGATGACCGCATCATCGGCTACGTGGGTACCTATGAAGAAATCACGGAACGAAAGCGGGCGGAGCAGGAGCTGCAAAAGTCCCTGTCTCTTCTTGGCGCCATACTGGAATCGACCGCGGATGGCATTCTGGCGATCGATGCCGAGCGGCGGGTCCTGACCTTCAACCAGAAGTTCCTCGACATGTGGCGGATTCCCCGTCACCTTGCTGAGGGTTGCGACGGGTACCAGCTCATCGATCTGGTCAGGGAGCAGCTGCACGACCCGGAGGCCTTCGTGGCCCGGATTGAAGAACTCAACAGCCAGCCGGAAACAACGGCCCTGGATCTCATCCGCCTCAAGGATGGCGGGGTAATCGAGCGCTATTCCCAGGCCGAGCTGCTGGAGGGGAAGAGCATCGGAAGGGTCTGGAGTTTCCGCGACGTCACCGCTGCTACCGAGGCGGAGGAGGCGCTGAGGGAGAGCGAGGAACGTTTCAAGATCGCCGTCAACGGGGCCAATGACGGCATCTGGGACTGGAATATCCAGAGCGAAACGATCTACTTTACCCCACGCTTGAAGGAGATGCTCGGCTACACCGTCGAGGAGTTCCCCAACGTGACCGGCACCTTCGAAGGACTCCTCCATCCGGAGGACCATGACCGGGTGGTAGCGGCGGTCCGCGCCCATCTGAAGGAGCGGACCCCCTACGATATCGAATGCCGGCTGCGCACCAGGGAGGGTGATTACCGCTGGTTCAGGACCCGCGGCCGGGCTGTGTGGGATGAAACCGGCAGGCCCCTGCGCATGGCCGGCTCCATCACCGATATCACCAAGCGAAAGGAGGCGGATGAAGCGCTCCGGGAGAGTGAAGAGCGTTTCCGCCAGCTTTTCGAGCAGTCCGAGGACGCCATCATCTTCTTCAAGCCGGGCAGCTGCTACATCATCGACGCCAATGCGACCACCGAGCAGCTCTACGGCTACAGCAAGGCGGAGCTGAAGGAGGCCGGGCTGGAGCGCCTCACCAGTCCCGAGGACTTCGCCAGGGTGAGCAGCGCTGTCAGCGGCATCAGGCGCGGCGAAATGTCCTACCTGGACAGGATCGTCAACCTGCGCAAGGACGGAGCGGAAATCATCGTCTCCATGCGCGGCAAGATAGTGACTATCCGTGGGGTGGATCTCGTCTACTGCACCTTCCGCAACGTCACCGAACGGATCCGGCTGGAGGAAGAGGCGCGCAATATCCAGGCAAGACTGATCCAGGCCAACAAGATGACCTCGCTCGGCCTGCTGGTGTCGGGTGTCGCCCATGAGATCAACAACCCGAACAATTTCATCATGGCCAACTCCCAGCTGCTGGCCAGGGCATGGGATGACGCCCTGAAGATCCTCCGGGAGTACTACCGGGAAAACGGCGATTTCCTGATCGGGGGGATTCCCTTTTCGGAGATGGCCGAGCAGTCGCCGCAGCTCTTTGCAGGGATTGTCGACGGCGCCCGCAGGATCAACGAAATCGTCAACAACCTGAAGAGCTTCGCCCGCCGGGACCGGGTCATGACCGGGCTCGACGTGGATGTCAACCAGGTGGTGACCGCTGCTGTCTCCATCCTCCATCACCAGCTGGTCAGACATACCGAGAACTTCCACCTCGATCTGGCGGAGAACATCCCCCGCGTCAAGGGGAGCAGCCAGCAACTGGAGCAGGTCGTCATCAATCTGCTGATGAATGCCTGCCAGGCCCTCCCGGCCAAGCAATGCGGCATCTGGGTGGCGACCGGCTTCGATGCGGCAGCCGACCGGGTGACCATTGCCGTCAGGGACGAGGGGGGGGGGATGTCGCGGGAGCTCGGCGACAGGATCATGGAGCCTTTTTTCACCACCAGGCTGGATAGCGGCGGCACCGGTCTCGGGCTCTCCATCTCCCACTCGATAGTAAAGGAGCATAACGGCTCGCTGGAGTTCGAATCGGAGCCGGGCAAGGGGACCACCTTCATCGTGAAAATTCCGGCGGGAGAGGCCGCCGTCAAGGAGCCATCAGCGTGAATCAGAAGAACACCATCCAGAGGCCGGTACTGCTGGTCGACGACGAGCCGCACATCCTCAACATCTCCCGGCTGTTCCTCCAGAGCGGCGGGATCAGCGAAGTGCTGACCCTGAGCGACAGCCGCGAGGTCCTGCCGTTTCTGGCGGCCCGGCCGGTAGCGGTAATAGTGCTAGATCTGCACATGCCGTATCTGTCCGGCCTGAACCTGCTGCCGCGAATAATCCAGGATTTTCCCCAGACCCCGGTAATCATGATGACGGCGAACGATGAGATCGAGACAGTGGTGGAGTGCATGAAGATGGGGGCCTTCGACTATCTGGTGAAGCCGGTCGATGCCAGCAGGCTGGTCACCAGCGTGGGCAAGGCCCTCGAGCTGTGCGACCTGTCCAACGAGCTGTCATCCCTCAAGGAGCGGCTGCTGACCGACACCCTCGATCATCCGGCGGCCTTTGCCGCGATCGTCACCGGCAACAGGAAGATGCGGGCGCTGTTTCAGTACGTGGAGGTGGTCGCCGCGACGCGGCAGCCGATCATGATCACCGGCGAGACCGGGGTCGGGAAGGAGCTGGTGGCGAGGGCGATCCATGGGCTGAGCGGCTGTGCCGGGGAGTTGGTGGCGTTGAACGTGGCGGGGCTGGATGACAACATGTTCTCCGACACCCTGTTCGGTCACAAGAAGGGGGCCTTCACCGGCGCCGACCAGGCCCGGGAGGGGCTGATCGCCAAGGCCGGCGGGGGTACCCTGTTCCTCGACGAAATCGGCGACCTCAACGAGTCATCCCAGATCAAGCTGCTCCGCCTGCTGCAGGAAAAGGAGTACTACCCGGTCGGCTCGGACATGGTGCGGAAGAGCGATGCCCGCATCCTGCTCGCAACCAACCGCGATCTGCAGAAGCATATAGCGGCCGGGAAGTTCCGCAACGACCTCTATTACCGGCTCTGCGCCCACCAGATCAATATCCCGCCGCTGCGCGAGCGGCTCGACGACCTGCCGCTGCTGCTCGACCATTTTCTCGGCGCTGCGGCAGCCACCCTCAACAAGAAAAAACCGACCCCGCCCCCCGAGCTCGCCACCCTGCTGTCGATCTACCCCTTCCCGGGCAACATCAGGGAGCTGGAGGCGATGGTGTTCGATGCGGTTGCCCGGCATGGCTCGGGAATCCTGTCGATGGAGAGTTTCCGGGCGGTGATCGGCGACGAGCGGCCGGCCGTCCAGGGGGCGATACCGCAGCAGTCAGGGGAAAACCCGCTGACCGCCATGTTCGGTCATTTTCCCACCATCGGCGAAGTGGAGGAGTACATGATCAGCGAGGCAATGAAGCTGGCCAAGGATAACCAGGGCATTGCCGCCAACCTGCTCGGGATTGGCCGCCAGACCCTCAACAAGCGGCTGAGGGCGAAAGATTAACCGGATAGGGTTAAGTTGCAGGGGTGTCACATTTTTTGCATCAGAAAAATCCCGGCGCTGGCCGTTGATGGCCTGTTGACAAGGAGTTGCCCCGACTTTCCTTTTCTAGCGGCAGTCATATTTTTCATCCTTCGGCATCAACCTGAACTTTCCTGGTGCGCTCATCTGGCCGGATAGCACGGATATTCGTGTATGGTATGAAACTTGCTGATAAAATGGCAGGAAGAATACTTGATTTGTCCCCTGAGTGGCATTTACCCTGAAGTAATGAGGGGCAAGAGGAGTTCGACATGGTCGCAAGGTTTTTCATGAAGTCACGAACGATCATGCGTTTGCTGGCAGGCGTCGCTGTCTGTTCCTGCCTGACAAACGGCGTGGCGTGGGCTGGCAACCAGCTGCCGCTCAGCCTGATCACGGTACCCGAACCTGCCAACCTGTTCCAGTTCGTCAAGAGCAAGGCGGAAGCCATCAAGCTGGGGAAGGCCCTGTTCTGGGACATGCAGGTGGGGAGCGACGGCATCCAGGCCTGTGCCTCCTGCCACTACCGTGCCGGCGCAGACCCGGTCAACATACGGGCCAGGAACCAGCTCCACCCCGGTCCCGATGTCATCTTCGGCAACAACTCCACGGTCATCAGGACCTTCACCACCGACCCGCTGACAGGGTTGACCGCCCCTTTGACCCTGGAGGCTTCAGGGTTCCCGCTGTTCAGGCCGAACTACACCCTGCAGACATTCGATTTCCCGCTCTTCAGGGTATTCCCGGTTACCTCCAGGCTCGTCATCGATCCGGTTACCGGCCTCACCAGCGACGAGGTGACGCTCCTGCGCGACACCAACGACGTCGTCGGTTCCCAGGGGGTAAGGCTGGCCCAGTTCGCCGGCATCGATCCCAACTCCGATCAGGATCTGTCCACCCCGCTCACTGACCAGCTGTTCAGGCTGAACGGGGTCAACATCAGGCAGGTTACCGGGCGCAACACCCCGGCCGCAATCAACGCGGTCTTCAACTACGCCAATTTCTGGGACGGTCGGGCCAACAATATCTTCAACGGCGTAAATCCGCTCGGTCCGCTCGACGTCAATGCCAGGATCTGGGTCAATAACAACGGCACCCTCGAGCAGCAGCAGATCGCCATCCGCAATGCGAGCCTCGCCTCCCAGGCAACCGGGCCGCCGCTCAGCGATGTGGAGATGTCGTTCAGGGGCCGCACCTTTCCGGAGCTGGGGAGGAAGATGCTCAACCCAGGCCTGGTGCCGCTCGGCAAGCAGCTGGTCCATCCCAATGACAGCGTGCTCGGCCCCAGCGCCAACCCCGGCAAGGGACTGAACGCCAACTACGCCCAGATGGTCAGGGACGCTTTTCAGGACATCTACTGGAATTCAACCTCCACTACCCCGGACGGCTTCTCCCAGATGGAGGCCAACTTCTCCCTCTTCTGGGGGCTGGCAATCCAGCTCTACGAAGCGACCCTGGTCTCCGATCAGACCCCGTTCGACCGGTTCCAGTCGGGTAACCAGAACGCCATGAGCCCCGTCGCCCAGCGGGGACTGGCGACCTTTGACAGCAAGTGCGCCGTCTGCCATTCCGGCACGGAGTTCACCACAGCCGCGACCGGCAGCAGTATCGGCCAATGCACCGCTCCCGACTGCAATCGTCTGGTCTTCACGAACAACACCAGCCACACCCTGATCAAGCAGGAGGTCAATCCCATTACCTTTGCCATAGGGTTGACCGATACCGGCTTTTCCAACATCGGCGTCAGACCCACCGCGGAGAATGCGGGGAGGGGGGCCGGAGAGCCCGACTTCCCGTTCCCCCTCTCCTTTACGCGGCTGGCAAAGCTGGCGGCCCTTGGGGGGCTGCCGTTCGTCACCCCCAGACTGCCGGCCGGAGTTGCGCTGGCCACCCCGGACATCGTCAACGGCTCCTTCAAGACCCCCGGCCTGCGCAACGTGGAGCTGACCCCCCCCTATTTCCACAACGGCGACGCCCTCAGCCTCGATCAGGTGGTGGAATTCTACACCCGCGGCGGTGATTTCCCCGGCAATCGCGAGCTGGCTGCGGCCATGCAGCCGATCGGCAAGTTGCGCGGCGACGCGGCCGGCCGGTTGGAGGTGGTGGAATTCCTGAAGGCCCTCACCGATGAGCGGGTCAGGAATGAATGGGCTCCCTTCGACCATCCGGAGCTCCAGATACCCCACGGCGTCGATGAACTGAGCGGAGCCGAGCTCATGATCACGCTGCCTGCCACCGGCGGCGCTCCCGACCCGGTTCCGCCGGCCACCCTGACCCTGAATCCGGTCACCACGCCGACCCTGCTGACCAGCCAGCTGCTGAGCGGGACGGTGGACTCAGCGGCAACGGTAACGGTCAGCGTCAACAACGGCACCCCGGTCTTTGCGACCGTCCCCTGCATCATCGATCCCCTCACCCTGCAATGCACCACCAACGCCCCCGTAACTTCCAACTGGAGCGCCACTGTCACCGGGATGGTCGTCGGCCACAACAGCATCACGGTCACCGCCACCAGCACCACCGGCGGAACGCAGAGTGTGGTCGCGGATATCCAGGTGATGCCGTCCGCCACCATCAGCGGCATCCCGCTGGGGGGAAGAACCACCCTGACCGGCGCAACCCTGACGATAGGGGGAGCCGGAGTGGTGAGCTACCGGTTCAGCTTCGACGGCAGTGCTTTCAGCGCCGATATTCCTGTGGCAACACCGATCGTCCTGAGCGGACTCGCCGACGGAACGCACACCATAGTCGTCCTCGGCAAGGATATCGCCGGCAACCAGCAGCCCGAAACGCTCCCCACCACCGGGATCTGGTCGGTCAAGGCCAACCCGCCGGTGCTGACCTTGGACCTGCTCAGCTCTCCGACGCGGGGGAACAGCCAGACGATCAGCGGCACGGTGGAGCTGGGGTCGGTGCCGACAGTCAGGGTCGATAGCGGCGCCACTGCGGGCCCGGTCAGGACCATCGGCGGCACCGGCATCAGCACCTGGAGCTGCGACATCAGCGGACTCGTCGAAGGGGCCAACAACATCACGGTCACCGCGTTCGATTTCGTCTTCAACGTCACCACTATCAGCGCCACCATAATCGTCGACATCACGCCGCCGGCCCTGGCCCTCACCACTGTCTCCACCCCTGCCAGATTGGGCACCGTCCAGACCGTCTCCGGCACCGTTGAGGAGGGGCTGACCCCGGTGATAGCGGTCATTGCGCCGGCGGTCGTCGACCAGGTGACCGCCGGCGGCGGCACCTGGAGCGCCCAGCTGAGCGGGCTGGCAGAGGGGAACAACACCATAACGGTCAGCGCCACCGATCAGGCGGGCAATGTCACCACCAGCACGGCCGAAGTCACTATTGTCGTTGCCGACGGCGATTTCAGCGGCGCGGGCAGCGCGAACATCTCCGATGCCCTCAAGGCGCTGCGCATCGCGGTCAGTCTTGACACCCCTTCGGCCACTGATATGCTCCATGGTGACGTGGCGCCTCTGGACGCGAACGGTGTGCCGGCGCCTGACAACAGGATAGACGTTGCCGATGCCCTGGTTATTCTCAGGAAGGTAGTCGGATTAATTCAGTTCTAACGGACATATCACGGGAGAGATTGCCATGAAGAGAGGATTAATCATGAAGACACGAAGATACGCGCGCTTGCTCGCCACGGCCCTGATCTGCACCTGGTTGCCGACAGTCGCGGCATGGGGCGCGGCAGCACCTCCCGGCCTGTTCCAGCTCCCCCTCAACCAGATTCCGGTACCGGAACCTCCCAACCTGTTCCAGTTCGTCAAGAGCAAGCCTGCCGCCATCAAGCTGGGCAAGGCCCTGTTCTGGGACATGCAGACGGGGAGCGACGGGGTCCAGGCGTGCGCCAGCTGTCATTTCTCCGCCGGCGCCGACAACCGGCTGAAGAACACCGTCAATCCGGGGGCCAGGGCCGGGGACAGCACCTTTCAGGTGCGGGGTCCCAATGATACCCTCCAGCTGACCGACTTTCCCTTCCACCAGCGGCAGAACCCCGACTTCCAGGCCTCGCCGGTCATCCGCGACGCCAATGACGTGGTCGGCTCGCAGGGGGTGAAACTTACCGATTTCGTGGCCATCAATCCCGGTTCCGCGGTAGACAACGGGACGCCGGTTACTGACACGGTCTTCCAGGTGGGGGGCGTCAACATGCGGCAGGTTACCGCACGCAACACCCCGTCCGTCATCAACGCGGTCTTCAACTTCAACAATTTCTGGGACGGCAGGGCCCACTTCATCTTCAACGGCGTAAACCCGTTCGGGCCCCAGGACATCACCGCCGGGGTCTGGTTCAGCGACGCCGCCGGCAACCTCACGAAGCAGAAGATCGCCATAGAGATGGCGAGCCTCGCCTCCCAGGCGACCGGGCCTCCCCTCGATACCACCGAGATGTCCTTCCGGGGCCGCACCTTCCCGCAGCTGGGGAGGAAGATGCTCAGCCTCACCCCCCTCGGCAAGCAGCTGGTCCACCCCAATGACAGCGTGCTCGGCCCACTGTCGCGGGCGGTGCTGCAGCCCGACGGAAAAACAGGCGGCAGCAACGGCCTTTCAAGCAGCTACTCGCAGATGATCAGGGATGCCTTCGTCGACACTTTCTGGAAGTCCAGCCAGCTGACTCCGGAAGGATTCACCCAGATGGAGGCGAACTTCTCCCTCTTCTGGGGGCTCGCCATCCAGCTCTACGAGGCGACCCTGATCGCCGACCAGACCCCGTTTGACAGGTTCCTGGGGGGTGACCAGGCCGCCCTGACCGACGAGCAGGTGAACGGGATGAACATCTTCTTCGGCGCCGGCAAGTGCGACGCGTGTCACGCCGGCACCGAGCTCACCAGCGCCTCGGCCTCGGCCGCCGCGTTCGTCACCAACCTCGATAACGGACTGATCGACCAGATGGCGGTGACAAGCGGCGTGGACGGGATCTACGACACCGGTTACAACAGCACCGCGGTGCGGCCGACGGCGGACGATATCGGCAGGGGAGGCCTTTCGCCCTTCACCAACCCCCTGACCAGTCTGCTCATACCCCTAGGCTTCTGCGAAATGGCCGAGCTGCAGGCGCTCGGCAACCTCCCCTTTGCCTCCATCGTGCTGCTGGAACAGATCCCCGTCGACTTCCCGGTTACCAACGGCGGCGCCTTCAAGACCCCCGGACTGCGCAACGTGGAGCTTACCGCCCCCTTCTTCCATGACGGCAGCGTCATGACCCTGGAGGACATGGTCGATTTCTACACCCGCGGGGGGAACTTCCCGTCGGTTACGGCCAGCCCGAACCTGGACTTCAACATAACCGAGATCGGCACCCTGCAGAACGCTCCCGACAAGACGGCGGCCATGGTCGCCTTCATGAAGTCGCTGACCGATGAGCGGGTCAGGAACGAGTCGGCCCCCTTCGACCATCCCGAACTCCTTGTCCCCAACGGCGACCTGCCCAACGGCGACACGGAATTCATCAGGATCGCCGCCCGCGACGCCAGCGGCGTCGCCGCCTCTGCGATCGGCATCACCCTCGCTCCCGTTTCCAGCCCCACCAGGCTGTCCAGCCAGACCATCGGCGGCACCAAAGAAACGGGAGCAACGGTCCAGGTCAGCCTCAACAATGGCCCGCCGGCGCCGGCGGTGGTGACCGACACCAGCTGGAGCATCACCCTGACCGGCCTGGTGGAGGGGCCGAACAGCATCACGGCCACCGCTTCGGATTCGGGTGGAAACCTGACCACCTTGACCGGCAGCATTATCCTGGACACGGTTGAGCCGGCCCTGACCATCAATGCCGTCACCACCCCGACCGCCGTTGCCTCCCAGACCCTTTCCGGCACGGTGGAAGCCGGATTGACCCCCGTCATCCTGATCAGCTCGGCTGCAACCGCCGGCCCGGTCGCGGCTTCCGGCGGTACCTGGAGCAGCAACATCACCGGCCTTGAGGCCGGAGTCAACAGCTTCACGGTCATAGCCATCGATCCGGCCGGCAACGTCGCCGTCAGAACTGCCAGTGTGACCTTCAGCGTTGCCGACGGCGATTTCGACGGCACGGGAGCCACGGATATTTCCGATGCCCTCAAGGCCCTGCGGATGGCCACAGGTCTGGTCGAGGTGACGTCGCTAGATATGCTGCACGGCGATGTCGCCCCGCTGGTGGATGGCGTTCCCACCCAGAACAATGCCATCGACGTCGCCGATGCCCTGCTGATCCTCAGGAAGGCCGTGGGGCTGGTGACTTTTTAACGACGGCGATTCAGGAACCAAAGGGAGATTGGATATGAAGAACTTGATTTTAAATAAAGGATCATCGTTCATCATGGCGGCAGTTGTCCTTGCATCCATGACCGTCGGCGCGGGACCGGGGTTCGCCGCGTTGCTGGCAAAATCCCCCGTCATCACTCCCGGCGGTTACCCGAGCTGGTTCCAGGATCAGACAGGTCTGGCCCTCCAGGGCTGCTTGAACGACCCGCCCCGCGTCCCGAACTTATGCCTCCTGCCGGATGGCGTAATTGAACAGCCGGGCTTCCTTCCGGGCGAGCCGAAAGTTTTTCCGGACAACTTCCCCATTGAGCACTTTTACTTCATCGCCAGTACCGCTCCTATCACGTTGACGAATGGCTCGATTGCAACGGAGATGGAATTTGCGGTGGAGGCGGCCTTCAACCCCGATGTTATCGCCAACCCGAACCAGGAGATGTTCCACCGGCTCAGGTTAATCTTCTCACCCAACATCGCGGAAGGACCCGGCACCTACGTCGTTGTTCACCCGTGGGGAGCCACCGTCATCCCCCCCGCACTCCAGCAGGAACCCTTCGGCATCGGGGGAGTTAGAGGCCGGGCAACCATCGACGTCAACATCGGCGCGGCGACGGGCAGTCTCCTCAACGACAATTTTGCGGGCGTGCTCGGGAACGATCCACTGTTTACCATCTCCAACTACATAACCCAGACCACTCCGGCCCCGCCGGTCGGCTTCCTTGGCGACTGCCTCACTCAAAGTCCGGTTGTCGGCGGGGTAAATGGAAATATCGTGCAGATACTGTTCCGACCCGCAATCGGACCCGACGTGCTCGTCGGTGAAACCGAGCTGTTCGTCGTGTGCGGTCAGAAAACGGGATTGGAAGTCAGCCCGGCGAGTGCTGCTTTCGGCTTCTGGAAGCCTGCCACGCCGTCAACTGCCACAACCTTCACCGTCACCAACCTGGCAGGTGTCGACATTCCGGCTGCAGGACTGATACTGACACCCGACAATCCGGCGTTCAGCATACCGGCCGACACCTGCGCCGACGGGGTATCAGCTTTAGCCCCTGGCAATACCTGCACCTTTGATGTAGTCTTCACGCCGACCGCCAACGGCCTTGCCAGCGGCGCCATCACGATTGCCAGCGCCGGAAATCCTGATGCTACGGTTTCTGTTACCGGCAGCGGCGACGGTATCGCACCGACGGTTATCCTCGGCGCAGGCCAGGCGACCCAGTTCACCAATGCCGCGGCTGCGACCATCTCGGGCACCGTCACTGACAATGCCGGCGGGGCCGGTGTCGCCTCGGTACAGATTTCCGTCAATAACGGCCCCATCCAGACCCTGACAACCTCCGGGCCCACCTGGTCGTTCAATATCACCAACCTGACGTTGAATGCCGAAAACACGATTGCCGTGACCGCCACCGATCTGGCGCAAGTGGGTGGGAATGTATCGGCTCCCCTGGCCGCGACAATTACCCATGACGACATACTGCCGCAAGTTTCCCTGGTCTCTCCGGCCGCCGGTCTGACCAACAATACTACCCCGACCCTGACATTCACCGTGACCGAAACCAATCCCGGCATAAACATCGTCAAGGTGGATGGAGCAACTGTGACCCCGACCCCTGCGACTCTGGGACCACTGGCCGATGGCTCACATACCGTGATTGTAGAAGCCACCGATTCGGCAGCGAACCTCGGCACCGCAACGACCACCTTTACCGTCGACGCTACTCCGCCGGTGATCGCGGTCACCTCACCTGCGCCTCTTGACGGAAGGCTTGGCAGCACTTCCCCGGCCCTGACATTCACCGTGGACGACGCCAACCCCGTCCCCGCAAACACGGTGGTCAGGCTTGACACCGTGGTAGTCCCCCCTGGCACGACCACTCTCGGTCCCTTCGCTGCGGGTGAATTCCATACCCTGACGGTAGACACGACCGATGGCGCCGGCAACATTGCTACGACCAATACAGTGACCTTCACCATCGTACTCGCCGACGGCCGTATCGTTTCTCTGGGTGCTACTCCCCCGACCATCGCCGATGCTCTCATTGCGCTGCGGCACGCGGTACAGCTTACCCTGCTGGCTGGGGATTCATTTTCACATGCCGATGTCGCGCCACTGGATCCCGTTACCAATATACCCAATCCTAACGGCACGGTGGACTTAGCCGATGCGCTGGTAATTCTCAGAAGGGTGGTAGGTTTAGTCACAACGTTCTAGTATGATGTCGCTCCGCTGGTAAAGGAGTTCCCGCGCCGAGCGGCACGATTGATATCAATGATGCCAGGAAGATTGCCGGAAGGGAAAAAACGGAAGAGGCGGGGGATTCCCCCGCCTCTTCCGTTTTTCTCGACTTGTGAGAATTTTTTCTCTATAATTGACAATTCACTGCTCCTGGTTTTTCAGGTTCTCAGGTTTTTGCCCTCAACCCTGCAAGGCAAAGGCGTGATTATGAATTCATCGAGTTTTAATTGAATAAAGGAGAGCCCTTTGAAAAGAGGAAATTCAATCTTCATTTCCCTGCTGTTGCTTGGCGCATCGTTCATCCCTTGTCACGGGGCCTTTGCCGCGGGAGTTTCCCAACCCGTTGCCACCAAGTCGGCACAACAGACTTCAACACGCCCGGCAATGACGACCCCGTTTCAGCTCTTTTCAACCGCGACAATCCCGTCCCGCGTTATTTCGGAAACTGATCCCCTGAAAAGGAGAGAGGGGGCAAAGCCGGGGACCGGCGCGGAATCGGAAAAACTTCCCGGCGCGGAAAGCGGACAGCCGGCCCAGGCTGATCTGTCCCCCATCGAACAGGCTGTGCTGGCCGAGGAACAAGCGGAAGAAAAAGCGGAAGCAAAAGCCCTCCCCCAACCATACCGGATAAAGAGTCTCAGCCAGTTCGGCTACAATTTTTTCAGGCCGTCAGCAGCCGGCTTTGCACCGCTCACCGATATCCCGGTCGGCGCCGATTATGTCATCGGGCCGGGGGACAGGATTGTCCTCAGCCTCTGGGGGAGCGTCGAAGGGACCCACGAGCTGGAGGTTAACCGGAGCGGGGAAATCGTGCTGCCACGGGTGGGGACGGTCAAGGTCTGGGGAATCACCTTCGGCCGGCTGCCGGATGTCTTGAAGGGCGCTTTGTCAAAGGTTTTCAAGGATTTCGAGCTGAACGTGACCATGGGGAAACTGCGGGTCATCAAGGTGTTCGTGGTCGGCGAGGTGAAGGCCCCCGGCGATTATAACCTGAGCTCTCTCTCCACGCTGATCAACGCGCTCGCCGCCGCCGGCGGACCGGTGAAAACCGGCACCCTCCGCAATATCCAGGTGAAGCGGGCGGGCAAGGTCGTGGAAACGGCCGACCTCTATGATTTCTTCCTCAAGGGGGACAAGAGCAGGGATATCCGCCTCCAGCCCGGCGACACCATCTTTGTCCCGGTTATCGGCAGGGTTGCCGGGATCGCCGGCAATGTCAAAAGACCGGCCATCTATGAACTCAGGGAAGAGAGGAACCTTGGCGATCTGATCGCCCTGGCGGAAGGGTTGCTCCCCACCGGTTATCTCCAGCGGGTGCAGATTTCCCGGGTGGAGGCCCACGAAAAGAAATTGGTGACCGATTTCAACATCGATCCGAAGGGGGTGGGGAAATCCCTGGACCAGGTTGTGGCTGCCATACCGATCCAGGACATGGATATCGTCAAGATATTTCCCATCTCCACTACCTTGCGGGACCATGTCCGGCTCAACGGCTATGTGCTCCGCCCCGGAGACTATGCCCTCCAGCCCGGGATGCGGCTGAGCCGGCTGTTGGCCGAGGATAACCTCCTCCCTGAATATTACAAGGCTGCCGCTGAAATCACCCGTCTTTACCCGCCCGATTATCATCCGGAGAAAATCTTCGTCAACGTTGCCAAGGCGCTGGTGGGCGATCCCGGCCATGACCTGGAACTGCGGGAGTTTGACGAGGTGCGGATATTCTCCCGCTGGGAGATGGAAGAGATGCCCACCGTCAAGGTGAACGGGGAGGTGCAGAGACCGGGTGAATACCGCCTCTTCACCAATATGACGGTGCGCGATCTCCTGATGCTGGCGGGCAACCCGAAAATTACCGCCTACCGGAAGAATGCCGAGATCAACCGCATCAGGTGGGACTGCGAGGCGGCAATGTCTTTTCCCATCACCATCAACCTGGAGGAGGCCATCAAGGGAAGCCCGAAGGACAATCTGGCGCTCGCCCCCTTCGATGAGCTGACCGTCAGGAAGATTCCCAACTGGGCCGAAGAAAAGGAGAGATACGTAGCGCTGCAGGGTGAGGTGCAGTTTCCCGGCGTTTACCCGGTCTATAAAGGGGAAAGGCTGAGCTCGGTCATCGAGAGGGCTGGGGGCTTTACCGACAGGGCCTATCTGCGGGGGGCGAAGTTCACCCGCAGGTCGTTACAGGAAGAGCAGCAGAAGCGGATGGAAGAGGTCATCGCCAGGACCGAGCAGGATATCCTGAAAAAGCAGGGTGAACTCACCGCAGTAGCCGCCTCCAAGGAGGAACTGGAAGCCACCAAGGCTTCGCTGGAAGGGCTGCTGAAAAGCCTGGAGAAATTGAAGTCGGTCAGGGCCGAGGGGCGAATGGTGATCCGTCTCACCCAACTGGCAGATTTCAGGAACAGCCAGTATGACCTGGAGCTGTTGGGTGGCGACACCCTGCTGGTTCCCCGGACCCCCAATGCCGTCAACGTAATGGGGCAGGTCTACAATCCGACCACGCTGCTGCACATCCAGGGGAAAGAGGCAGCGTACTACCTGAACAGGGCAGGCGGTCCGACCAGAGACGCGGAAGAGGGGGAAATGTACATCATCAAGGCCGATGGCACGGTCGCCAGCAGGCAGCAGACCGCATTCGGTTTTCGCTGGGATGACGAGGCCGGCACCTGGAACTTCAGCAAATTCCTCTCCGCCGATCTGGAGGCGGGCGATACCCTGGTCGTGCCGCAGCGGCTGGAGCGGATCGCCTGGATGAGGGAGATCAAGGACATTACCACCATCCTTTCGCAGATAGCGCTCACCGCCGGGGTGATCGTGGCGGCCGGGCTTTGATTCAGGTTCGAGAGCCAAACAGGTTTTGTTAATTCTACAGCAGGAGTATTTTAATGCAGCAAGACGATAATCCGAACATTAATTCTCGATCCTCAAATCCCGAGCCTGACGTTTCCCTGAGCACATCTGTATCTCTTGTCGATTACCTCCTCGTCATTGTCCGGCACAAAAGAATGATCCTGCTTACCACTTTCGGCGCAGCGTTCATAATGGTCATCTATACCCTTTTACTGCCGAACATCTACACCGCCACTGCCATGATCATGGCCGCGGAAGATGATAAAGCCGGGATGAGCGCCATGATGGCTCAACTGGGTGGACTTGCCGGCATCGCCGGTGGTTCCCTTGGCGGTCCCACCAAGACTGATCTGTACGTATCCATGCTCAAGAGTGAGACGGTCAGGGACCCGATCATAGATCGTTTCAAGCTGTTGGATGTGTACAAGGCGAAATTCAGAAGCGATGTCTATGCAAAGCTTAATTCCACTGCAGTGATTAATGCAGGGAAAAAAGACGGCATCATCTCGATTGCCGTGAGTGACAAGGACCCGAAACGCGCCGCCGAAATGGCCAATGGCTATGTGGAGGAGCTAAGCAGACTAGCCACAGGGCTCAGCATGAGCGGTGCCGGCAAAAACCGCATGTTTCTGGAGGAGCGTCTGGCAACTGCCAAGGCGGACCTGGCCCGGGCCGGAGACGAGTTGAAGGACTTCCAGGCCAGGAACAAGGTGGTGAACGTCACGGAACAGGCCAAGGCGTCCATCGAAGGGGTTGCTCAGCTCAAGGGGCAGCTT
This sequence comes from Geobacteraceae bacterium, assembly GCA_023701365.1. Lineage (GTDB taxonomy): Bacteria > Desulfobacterota > Desulfuromonadia > Geobacterales > Geobacteraceae > JAMPXD01. Next base: position 6,155 of record JAMPXD010000003.1, on the reverse strand, counting down.
GCCGTGCAGGAGGTCCAGCTTGCCGCCTTGCGGCGCCAGTTTACCGATTCCAGTCAGGAGGTAAAAGGCGCCAGGGTCGGCATCGAAAACCTGAAGGCTCAGATTGCCCGGCTTGAGGGGAGCGGCGGCACAAGTTCCATCCCTACCGTCGGCTCGGTGCCTCAACTGGGTCAGGACTATCTGCGGCTCATGCGCGAGGTCAAGATCCAGGAAACCATGGTAGAACTGCTGACCAAGCAGTACGAGATGGCACGGCTCTCGGAATCAAAGGACCTCTCTCCCTTCCAGGTCTTGCAGAAAGCCAAAGTTCCGGAGAGAAAGAGCAAGCCTACTCGATCCAAGATGGTTATTATGGCTACCGTATCAGTTTTTTTCTGCACTTTGTTTTTTGTCTTCATCTGGGAATATCTCAGTCGTCTACCGGTGGAAGAACGGAAGCGTATTAAAACGTTGCTTGCTGAGTTGGCGTTTCGAAAAAACTGAACGAAATAGTTTCATAGCTACTTCCTCACTTGCAATGGCGGATAAATTAAAAATAAAAACTCGGTTGGATTCCGGAAATCACTGTTAAGGAAATGTGGAGCGAATGAATCTGAGGAGAAGTGATATAAAATGCGCATACTGGTAACCGGCGGTGCCGGCTTCGTCGGCTCGCACCTCTGCGAACGCCTCATTAAAGAAGGGCATGATGTCATCTGTCTGGATAACTTTTTCACCGGCAGCAAAAAAAACATCATTCATCTGATGGACAGCCACTTCGAACTTGTCCGCCATGACATAATCGAGCCGATCCTGCTGGAAGTCGACCGTATCTACAACCTGGCCTGTCCCGCCTCCCCGGTGCATTACCAGTACAATCCGGTCAAGACGATCAAAACCAGCGTGGCGGGGACCATCAACATGCTGGGTCTGGCCAAACGGGTCAGAGCCCGCATCCTGCAGGCCTCCACTTCGGAAGTTTACGGCGATCCTCATGTGCATCCACAGACCGAGGATTACTGGGGAAACGTCAACCCGATCGGGATACGGAGCTGCTACGACGAAGGCAAGCGGGTCGCCGAGACCCTGATGATGGATTATCACCGCCAGAACGGCGTCGACATCCGCATCATCCGCATCTTCAACACCTATGGCCCACGCATGGCCGAGAATGATGGCCGCGTAGTGTCAAACTTCATCCTGCAGGCACTCAGAAACGAAGACATTACCGTCTATGGCGACGGCTCCCAGACTCGCTCGTTCTGCTATGTCTCCGACCTGGTGGAGGGGATGATCCGCATGATGGAATGCCCCGGTTTCATCGGTCCGGTCAACCTAGGAAACCCGGTGGAAAATACAATCCTTGAGTTTGCTGAAAAAATCATTGATCTAACCGGATCTAAATCAAGAATCATATTCAACCCACTTCCACAAGATGATCCCAAACAACGACGCCCCAGTATCTCTCTGGCTGAAGAAAAGTTGGGCTGGAAGCCCAGTGTCACACTTGAAAGCGGCTTACGCATGACAGTGGAGTATTTTGTCGGACAAATAGCAAAAAGGTGATCTTCTGCAGTTCCTTCATCAACAAGATAATTGCTTCATATCGACAGAAATATATCTGTTCGAAGACAAGCATTCTTTAGGAAAAAAACTTGTCTGAAGCAGCATGGATGAGACAAATGCCACAGGTCATTCGCGACCGTTTCGCTGGAAGACCAAACCTGCGAACCATAGTTGATAACACCGGGTGGCTCATGCTGGATAAATTTGTTCGTCTTGCGTTGGGTCTTACCATTGGGGCTTGGGTTGCCCGGTATCTTGGTCCGGAGCGATACGGAGAGCTTGCCTATTCAATTGCAATGGTTGCGTTGTTTCAAGGCGTGGCAAATTTGGGAGCAGACGGAATAATAATTCGCGACCTGGTTAAGCATCCGGAAGGTGCTCCAGAAATTCTTGGAACGGTTTTTTGGTTAAGGGTGCTGTTTGGTCTTCTTTCCTGGGTAATCATGCTTGGTATCGTGTGGTTCTTAAGACCCCAAGACATGGAGGCATTGCTTGTAACCGGAATTGTAGGTGGCGTTCTGGTTTTTCAAGCGGCTGATACCATAGATTTATGGTTTCAAAGTCAGAATCAAAATAGACGGACTGTCATCCCAAAGTTATTGGCATATATTCTTACCAATGGAGTGAAAGTTGTCCTGATTCTAATTCACGCATCTCTTTTATTGTTTGCTACAGCACTGTTATTGGACGTAATTATTGCCGCACTAGGGTTGTGGGTTTCATACAAGAGATTTCCAAGCAATAAAAGATGGCGGTTTCAATTTCATCTTGCAGGAGAAATACTTAAACAATCCTTTCCTTTCCTGTTAAGTGGCCTGGCAATCATGATCTACATGAGAATTGACCAGATTATGGTCAGGCAATTCGTAAGTGACAAAGAGCTTGGAATTTATTCTGCAGGCATGGCATTATCAAGTTTTTGGGGATTTATACCCCTCACATTATCGACATCTTTAGGTCCCTATGTAGCCCGTAAAAAAGCCGAGTCGGAGCAAGCATATTACGAAGCTTTGCAGATGATATTTGGAGCTTACGGTGCTGTGTCTGTTCTTGTTGTCGTACTTGTGCTTATAACTGGGCCATTTGCGGTTGATCTGCTATATGGAAAAGCATATTCAGCATCGAAGCTGATTCTCTCGATTCATATTTTTACATTTATTTTTATTTCACTAGGTATAGCGCAAAATTTGTGGATAGTAAATGAACGGGCCGGTCGTATTGGATTATATAAAACAATCATTGGTTTAATAATATGCATCATTGGCAATTTCATTTTGGTCCCTAAATTTGGTGCATGTGGTGCAGCGATAGTTGCTGTCCTGGTCCAATTTTCATCGGCAGTTGGTAGTAATATCTTTTTCTCACCTCGAATACTTAAGATGCAATTATCTGGTCTTTTCCAGTTTTACTTTATTAAAAGATTAATGTTGGCAAAAAAGTCGAGTGCGTAGTCGAGTAAATATATCATCTTACTTGAAATGCAAATTTAGATTCTAATTATCAAAAATGTTGGTAACTTTAACATGAATACGCCAGTACTATTTCTCGTTTTTAATCGCCCAGATACGACACGGCAGGTATTTGAAGCAATTCGGCAAGCGAAACCACCACGTCTTTATGTGGCGGCGGATGGACCTCGTCCAGATCGCGATGGGGAAAGAGAACGTTGCGATGAGGTGCGGAAGATTGCGACTGCTGTAGACTGGCCGTGTGAAATAAAAACATTATTTAGAGATATAAACCAGGGTTGCAAGCACGCTGTATCCGGTGCAATCACTTGGTTTTTTGAAAATGAGGAGGAAGGAATAATACTGGAAGATGATGTTATTCCAGGGCACCTTTTCTTTGACTATTGTGAGTTGCTTTTGGACAAGTATAGATATAATAACAAAGTTATGATGATATCAGGTTGTAACCCTGTCGCTGGTCTCTATGAGTCTACATATGCATATGAATTTAGTAATTATGCGATAGTTTGGGGTTGGGCTTCTTGGAGAAGAGCATGGAAGCACTATGATGTTGATTTGAGTAAATGGCCTACATTCAAAAAACAGAATCGACTATCGCAAGTGTCAAAGGTTGATAAAAATTTTGAAGCAATCTGGACAGAAATATATGACAAAGTATATTTAGGGCAGATAGATACATGGGATTATCAATGGTTCTTCTCTATTAATTATAATAACTCTTTTGTGGCTATTCCTAAGTACAATTTGGTTTCTAATATCGGATATAGCGATGAAGCAACTCATACTAAAGGTGACATGCCTGATTGGGTTACCAGATTGAAATTGAATTCTTCACCTATCGCCATCAATCACCCACCATTCATTGATAACAACGAAAATATTGATCGCCTAATTGAAAAGACCTTATTCGGTGCTGACAAGTCCACTTACATTAAATACTGTATAAAAAAACATATTGGTAAAGAAAAGATTCGTAACGCTCGAAGAATAGCATCATTCATTAGAAGGATGATGGGGAAAATTAGTCGTGATAATATTTGAAATACTTATGTATGTACCCTGATTGTTTTACGTTAATATTAATAATCACACTGCCGTTCTTGAGAAAGAAATTAAATGATTGATTCTAATAGACTACATAGGTATCTCATGCGAAAGGCCATGAGCATACGTATGCGAATGCTTTTTGTATTCCAATATCTTTCATTTAAGAATAATAAAAGCAATCGATTCAGGATAAGATGGCATGATCGCTGGCCATGTTACAGCGACGCCACTCCTTTCACCGGCTTTGACAAGCACTATGTTTACCACACAGCTTGGGCTTGCAGGATACTATCCGAATTATCCCCTGAAAAGCATGTAGATATTTCCAGCTCATTATATTTTTGTGCAAGTGCATCTGCATTTGTACCAATAGAGTTCTATGATTACAGGCCTGCTGATCTCCGACTTGGTGGGTTGACCTGTAAGCAAGGTGATATTCTTAAATTGCCTTTTGAAGACAATCAAGTCGAGTCATTATCATGCATGCATGTTATCGAACATATTGGACTTGGACGCTACGGGGACCCACTTGATTATGATGGTGATCTCAAAGCTGCGCAGGAATTGTCGCGAGTGGTAGCGTTGGGTGGGTATTTAATGGTAGTAGTTCCTGTCGGAGGCGTCTCTAAAATTCAGTTTAATGCGCATCGAATATATAAACACATTGATCTGGTAAGAATGTTTCCTGGCTTGACTTTGATTGAATTCTCATTGATACCTGATGACAGTTCTACAGAGGGGCTTATTCGCCATGCCGATGAGGAGCTTGTCGAGAGACAAGTCTATGGCTGCGGTTGTTTTCTGTTCAGGAAGCCTGGTAATGAGTGATTGTTATTCCGATCACAACTTTGACATGGTAACAAATCTACGTAGGTGTATTGTAGGTTGGTGGATCTTTTGGCTTATGCTTGCCAGCTTGCTATATGGAGGGCTATCATATAAGGTAATTCTTCTGGTTTTATTTTCAGTTCTAGGTTTTTATCTGGGGACATTACCATTAAGCAAAATATCAATTCAAAATAGAGCTCTACAAAATGAAGTCAGCTCATCCATTAAATTGCCAGTTTACGGTTTGACGGCAATAATCGGATATCAATTAATCCTTTACAGAAAATCCTCACTTATTATTGAAGATCTAGGTGCTGGATTCAGAGAAGCGTATTTTGAGTCCGGTGTGCATGGCAGCAGCGAGTCATTTGTATTGTATGAGCAGTTTTTAATTCCAATCGGAATATACCTGGTTGCTGTGTGGATGTGCAGGAGAAGTCATGGTGGGTGGTGGTTTTTATATGTCGCAGCTTTCTTTCTGCTCGATGCAGTAATTAAAGCAGGGCGATTCCCCCTTTATTATCTTGTATTTTTCCTGCTTGTAGCTCAGTTGTTAGGAACCATAAGGTTGAAACTATCACATATCATTCCTATGCTGATAGGACTTCCTGTTTTGAGTGTGTATCAATTACTTTCACGGAGAAGTTTCCTTGGTGAAGTTAATGCAGATCTGATTAAAACCATATTTGAAGAAGCTGTGTTGAAGTATCATGTTGGTGGCTTTTACTTGTTAGAAAGCTTAATGCAGAATCCAGTTTTGCAGACACCTTATATATTTCCTAGTTATACTCTCGGATACTTTCAGTACATCCTTTCGTTATATCTTCGACGCTTTGGAATATCTATTGAGTATACACAACAAGCGCTAAATACTGCCATGTCAGATGTTACATATATTGATAATTTCGGATATTTTAATGCATTTGCCACAAACATTCTTCCATTTTACTTGGATGGAGGTTTTATATTCTCCTTTACAATGTTTTGTTTGTTGGGTTACTTGCTTAGAACTGGCGTGGGTGCCGGATTTCAAAAGCTTTATCCAATTAATGTGATCGCTGCATTTGTCATGATTTTTGGTATTTTTCAGCCAATTGCCATAACCGGCTACTTTTTTATACCTCTTTTAATACATATAATGACGCCGTTACTAGATTCGCTTCATACAAGGCTAACCAGTGAAACAAAATGACCTGTGTGGTACTGACGCTATAGGTCCGATAGTTCGATCGCGAGGGGGCACAAATGAATAAATATATTCGTCGG
>JAMPXD010000076.1 GCA_023701365.1 Geobacteraceae bacterium | reverse complement strand
GGGCCGCCGAGCTGGCGATCAGCCGGGTCTTCCAGGGCGCCCTGGACAAGCTCACCATCTACCAGGGTATCCTCAGGGAAACCGGGCTGACCGACGCCCAGGTTGCCTTTATGGGGGACGACGTGATCGACATCCCGGTCCTCTCCCGGGTCGGCTTTGCCGCGGCCCCGGCCGACGCGGTGGAGGAGGTCCTCCCCCACGCCCATTTCGTCGCCAGGAACCGGGGTGGCTGGGGTGCGGTACGGGAGCTCTGCGACCTGATCCTCAAGGCACAGGGGAGCTGGGTTGAGGTGACCGCCCGCTATTTTCTCTGATCTGGCTGGCGATAAAGGGCGCGTTTACACGCCCTTCTTCAATCTCTGTGCCAAAACCTTCATTTCCCGCTAAAACCGCTTTACACCTGCCTTTGTTGATGGTATACTTCCCCTGAAACTATGATAAAGCTGAGTAAAATCAGGCAATTGCTGGCCCTGGTCATCATCCTGGCGGTCCTTGCGCTTGCGGCGGCAATTGCCCTTAAGGCGTACCGGGGAATGCGGGGCGGGCCGGTCCTTCCCAGCCTTCCGAAAAATATCGAAGTTTCTCTGCAGAAAATCCACTTCACCGAATCAAAGGGCGGGGAAAAAAAGTGGGATCTCCTGGCCGACAAGGCGGAATACGATAAGTCGGGCGAGGTGGTCCGCCTGACCGGCATCCGCCTTGAGGTGGCTGCGGCCGGGAAGACTGGGGATATCGTCCTGACCTCCGAGCGGGCCGCTTATTACACCCGGACCCGGGATGTGGAGCTCTTCGGCAACGTCGTGGCGAAGAGCGCTTCCGGCATGGAATTTACCACCGGGCGGGTGGCGTATGTCGCTGCCAGTTCCATGCTCAGGACCGCTGACCGGGTGCGCTTCAGCGACGGCAACCTGGCGGTGGTGGGGATCGGAATGGAGTTCATGGTGAACAGGAAACAGCTCAAAATATTGCGGCAGGTGGCAGCCAGCTACACGCCCGGGACGGCGCGGCCATGAAGCAGGGATTGCGCGCCACCCTTGTCTGTCTGGCCCTTGCTGCCGGCCTCTGCTCCGCCCACGCTGCTCCGGCGGAGCGGAACAGTCTGCCGATCCAGATCAAGTCCAGCGAGCTGGTAACCGACAGCGCCGCCAAGACAGCCACCTTCATCGGCAAGGTCTCCGCCCGGCAGGGGGATGTTACCATCTACTCCGACAAACTGGTGATCAACTACGGGGCAGACAGCCAGGAGGTGGAGAAGGTGGAGGCGTTCGGCAACGTCCGGATCGTCCAGGGGGACCGCCATGGCGAGGCGGGGCACGCGGTATACGACAACAAGGGGGGGAAGATCATCCTCGACGGCAACCCGAAGGTTTTCCAGGGTGAGGACGTGATAACGGGGAAGGTCATCACCTATTTCGTGGATGAGCAGAGAAGCGTGGTCACCGGCGCCCCCGAAGAGCCCGTGCGCGCGGTCATCCATCCGAAGGAAAAGGGGAAAAGTGGCGGCGCAAAGCCCTGAGCTGACCCTCTACACGAGGGGGCTGAAGAAGAGCTTCGGCAAGCGCGTGGTGGTCAACGGCGTGGACCTTGAAGTCTCTTCCGGCGAAGTGGTGGGGCTGCTCGGGCCGAACGGGGCCGGCAAGACAACCACCTTTTACATGGTGGTCGGGCTCTGCCGTCCGGACAGCGGCCAGGTCTTCCTGAACGGGGACGAGATCACCGAGCTTCCCATGTATCTTCGGGCCCGCAAGGGGATCAGCTATCTTCCCCAGGAGCCGTCGGTCTTCCGCAAGCTGACCGTCGAGGAGAACCTTCTGGCGGTCCTGGAAACCCTGGGGGTTGCCCCGGCGCAGCGGCGGGCGCGGGTGGAGGAGCTGCTGGCCGAATTCGGGATCACCCGGATCGCCGGGAGCAAGGGGTATGCCCTTTCGGGGGGGGAGCGGCGGCGGGTGGAGATCGCCCGGGCACTGGCCATCAATCCCGCCTTCATCCTGCTCGATGAGCCGTTCGCCGGCATCGATCCGCTGGCGGTGATCGATATCCAGAACATCATCACCGATCTGCGGGAGATGGGTATCGGGATACTCATCTCGGACCACAACGTGCGGGAAACCCTCGGCGTCTGCGACAAGGCCTACATTCTGAGCAACGGCGAAATCCTCGAATGCGGCGATCCGACCCAGATTGCCGAGAGCAAGAAGGCACGGGAGATTTATCTCGGGGAGAAGTTCAGGCTTTAACCTCGTTCGGGGTTCGACGTTCGACGTTGAACCGTTAAACCTCGAACATTGAACATCGAACGTTAGTAAAAGGTGTAACAGTTTATGGCCATTGAGATGCGCCAACAGATGAAGCTTTCCCAGCAGCTGGTGATGACCCCCCAGCTGCAGCAGGCCATCAAGCTCCTCCAGCTGTCACGGATCGAGTTGCAGGATGTCGTCCGCCAGGAACTGGAGGAGAATCCGGTGCTGGATGAGGCGCCGGAACTGGAGGAGAGCAGAGAGGCCGAACTGCTTGAGCTCCGCGAGAAGGAGCCCGCACCTGCCGAAGAAACAGGTGAATTCAAGGAGGTGAAGGCGGGCGAGGATACCCTGGCGGAGATGGACTGGGATTACTACATCGAGGGGTACAATTTCAGCGCCGGCGAACAGTACCACGATGACGACGACCGCCCTTCCTACGAAAATATCCTGACCAAGAAAGGGAGCCTGGCGGACCACCTGATGTGGCAGCTCAACATGACCAGGCTCACCGAGGCGGAGACCCGGGTCGGGGCGGAGATCATCGGCAACATCGATGAAGACGGCTATTTTCGGGCCTCCCTGGCTGATGTCGCCGCTACCTGCCAGGTTGATGAGCCTTTCGTCGAGACGGTCCTTGTCAAGGTCCAGGAGTTTGACCCGGTGGGGGTTGCGGCCAGGGACCTGCGCGAGTCGCTCCTTGCCCAGGTGCGGCACCTCGGCATGGCGGGGAGCCTGGTCGAGGCGATTCTGCTGAAACACCTGAAGGACCTGGAAACGAGGCGGTACAAGCAGATAGCCCGGGAAGAGGGGGTGGACGTCAACGATATCCTGATGGCGGCGAAGATCATTGCCAGCCTCGATCCGAAGCCGGGTCGGCTCTTCAGCCAGGATGAGGTCCAGTACATATCGGCCGACATCTTCGTCTACAAGGTGGGGGACGACTATGTGGTGGTGCTGAACGAGGACGGCCTGCCGAACCTGAGGCTCAATCCCGCCTACGCCTCTGAAGGGAAATCCCACAAGTCTCTCGACGCCAAGGCCGAGGAGTATATCAGCGACAAGATGCGCTCGGCCGTCTGGCTCATCAAGAGCATCCAGCAGCGGCAGCGGACCATCTACAAGGTGGCCAGGAGCCTGGTGAAGTTCCAGCGCGACTTCCTCGACCGGGGGATCGAATACCTGAAGCCCCTGGTCCTGCGGGATATTGCGGAGGACATCGGGATGCACGAGTCCACCATCAGCCGGGTCACCACCAACAAATACATGCAGACCCCGCAGGGGCTGTTCGAGCTGAAATATTTCTTCAACAGTGGCATCTCCGTGACCGGCGGTGATTTCATCGCCTCGGAAAGCGTCAAGAACAAGATCAAGGAGATCGTCGACGCCGAAGATCCCCGCAAGCCTTACAGCGACCAGCGGCTGGCCGAGCTGCTGGCGAAGGACAATATCGAAATTGCCCGGCGCACCGTCACCAAGTACCGGGAAATGCTCCGGATCGGTTCGTCGTCGGAGCGGAAGCGGATGTTTTAAGAGCAGTTTTTAGTTTTAAGTTTTGAGTTATGAGTTAAACTCAAAACTAAGAACCAAGAACTCAAAACTCAAAACTCAAAACTGAATTTCACTAGGAGGTTATTTATGCAGATTACCACGACATTCCGGCACCTGGAGCCGAGCGACGCCTTGAAAAGCTACGCCGAGGAGAAGCTGGAAAGAATCAAGAAATACATCGATGAGCCGATGATTGCCCAGGTGTTCATGACCGTCGAGAAGATCCGCCACTGCGCGGAGGTTACCCTGACCGCCAAGGGGATCACCATCAAGGCTTCGGAGGAGACCAACGACATGTACGCCGCCATCGACGCGGTGGTGGACAAGATCGAACGGCAGTTGCGCCGCTACAAGGAGCGGATCAAGGAGCACAAGCCCGCTTCCGAGACACTCGCGCGTCAGGTCAGGAAGAGCGTGGTGGAGGCCGAGAGCATCGAGCAGCGGAAGACCCCGGTCGTGATCCGGACCAAGACCTTTTCCATGAAGCCGATGTCGGTAGAGGAGGCGGTCATGCAGATGGACCTGCTCCACAAGGATTTCCTCGTCTTTACCGATGCCGCAACCGACAGCATCAACGTTATCTATCGCCGCAAGGACGGCGACTACGGACTGATCGAGCCGCAGAAGGGGTAAGCGGCGGTTTTATCCGCAGACCTTCCGTAGGGGCGCAGCGTGCTGCGCCCCTATTCTCCTTTTAACGCTTCCGGGTGATTCATGAAGATCAACGGGCTGCTGCAGCCTGAGGACATAATTCCCGAACTGCTGGCCGCGAACAAGGAGGAGGTTCTGGGCGAGCTGGCCGCGAAAGTCGTCGAACGGCATGCCGGTCTTGACCGTGAAGAACTGCTGAGGGTTCTCCTGGAGCGGGAAAGACTGGGGAGCACCGGCATTGGTGACGGCATCGCCATTCCCCACGGCAAGCTGAAGATGCTGGACAAACCGGTGCTGGTATTCGGCCGCAGCCGGCAGGGGGCCGATTTCAATGCCCTGGACGGCAGAAAGGTGAACCTCTTTTTCCTCATCATGGCGCCCGAGGATGCGGTCGGACTCCATTTGAAGATGCTGGCCAGGATCTCCAGGGTGCTCAAGGACCCCGCCGTCCGTAAATGGCTCTCTGAAGCGCCGGACGCCGCCGCCATTTTCGACATCATCCGGGAACAGGACAGCCGCTATTGAACACCATCAGCCTTGCCATTGAAGACCTCCTGAAGGACGAGGAGTACGGCCTGGACCTGCAGCTGATCGCCGGCGAGAGCGGGATCTCCCACAGGATTTACAGCTCGCGGATTCAGAAGCCCGGGCTTGCCCTGACCGGCTATACCGAGCACCTCCACCCGGACCGGCTCCAAGTGCTGGGTAATACGGAAATATCCTACCTGCGCCAGCTCGATGAACATCAGGCAATCAACTATATCGGCAAGCTCTGCAATTTTCCGATCTCCTGCTTCATCATCACCAAAGGACTCGATCCCCCCGGCTTCCTGAAGATGGAGACCGAGAAGGCCGGCATCCCCCTGCTGGTGACCCACCACCAGTCCTCCACCTTCATCTCCCTGATCACCAAGTTCCTGGAAGAGCGTCTCCTTCCAACCACCCATATCCACGGGGTGCTGGTGGATGTGCTGGGGGTAGGGGTGCTCCTGCTCGGCAAGAGCGGGATCGGCAAGAGCGAATGCGCCCTCGACCTGGTGATCCGCGGGCACCGGCTGGTGGCGGATGACATCATCTACATCAAGAAAAAGATGCCGGCGGCGCTGGTCGGCCAGGCGGGCGAGACGATCCAGCACCACATGGAGATCCGCGGCCTCGGCATCATCAACGTCAAGGACCTTTACGGGGTCTCCTCGATCCGGGAAAAGAAGATCATCGACATGGTGCTGGAGCTGGTCGACTGGGACCCGGCGCAGGAGTATGACCGGCTCGGGATCGACGACCAGGTCCACACCATCCTCGGGGTCGATCTCCCCCACCTGAAAATTCCGGTCCGCCCGGGCCGCAACCTCACTTCCATCATCGAGGTGGCTGCCAGGAATTTCCTCCTCAAGGGGATGGGGTACCACTCGGCCAGGGAGTTCCACGAGAAGCTGCTGGCGCGCATGGAAGTACGCCCCCTCGGGGACGAGGTGGAATAGGATGCGGATACTTATCATTACCGGCCTGTCCGGCTCCGGGAAATCGACGGCGGTGCGGGCGCTTGAGGATGAGGGCTTTTTCTGCCTGGACAACCTGCCGGTCACCCTGATCCCGACCTTCATCGAGCTGGTGGAAAAGTCCAAGGAGCGGGTCGGCAACGTGGCGCTGGTCATGGACATCCGCGGCCGGGATTTCCTCAAGGGGTTCGAGAAGGTGTTCCAGGAGCTCGGGGAGGCAGGCCACTTGGTGGAGGTCATCTTCTTCGACGCCACCGACGAAGTCCTGATCCGGCGTTTTTCCGAGACCCGCCGCCGCCACCCCGCCCTGGAGAACGGCTCGGTGCCGGAGGGTATCCGCTTCGAGCGGGAGCAGCTGGCCGGGCTGCGCCGGCTCGCCTCTACGATCATCGACACTTCGGAACTGAACGTCCACCAGTTGAAGGATCTGGTCATCGCCCGTGTCAAGGGGGAGCAGGGCGCCCGCGAGATGACGGTGCACCTGCAATCCTTCGGCTACCGGTTCGGCATCCCCCTTGAATCGGACCTGGTGATGGATGTTCGCTTTCTCCCCAATCCCCATTTCGTGCCGGAGCTGAAGCCGTTCACCGGCCTTGACCCGGGGGTGCGACAGTACGTGCTGGACAAGCCCGAGACCGGACAATTTATGGAAAAATTCCAGGCCCTTCTGGGATTCCTCCTGGCCGGCTACCGGCGTGAGGGGAAGTCGTATCTGACCGTTTCCATCGGCTGTACCGGGGGAAAGCACCGCTCCGTGGTGATTGTCGAGGAGCTGCGGAATTTCTGCGAGGCAATGAAGGTAAAAGTGAAGGTCACACATCGCGACACGGAAAAAGGATGAAATTATGATTGGATTGCTGCTGGTGGCCCATGCCGGGCTTGCCCGTGAACTTTTGACCGCGGCTGAGATGATCGCGGGGAAAATAGAGCTTGCCGAGGCGGTCGGCATCGACCCCGCCGACCAGGTGGACGCCATCCGGGAGGCCATTGCCGGGGCGATCAGCAAGGTCGGCGCGGATGGTCTGATCATCATGACCGACATGTTCGGCGGCACCCCGTCCAACATGGGACTCTCCTTCCTGGAGGAGAACAGGGTGGAGGTCCTGACCGGGGTCAACCTCCCCATGGTGATCAAGTTCTCCGCGGAGCGGGAGAAGCACGGGGTGGCCGAGCTCGCCGAAAGGCTGAAGAAATGCGGCAGGGAGAGTATTTCGGTAGCCGGGGATTATCTGAAAAAATAGGGGGAGGGGGTCAGGTCTCCACATTTGACAAGATTTTGGCAAATGTGGAAACCTGACCCCTAAGAATTAATGCTCGAAAAAGACTATACCATCGTCAACAAACTGGGACTCCATGCCAGGGCCTCCGCGCTGCTGGTCAAGAATGCCACCCGCTTTCATTCGGATATCAGGATCGAGCGGGAGGGGGTCGAGGTGAACGGCAAGAGCATCATGGGGATCATGATGCTGGCCGCTGCCAAGGGGAGCGTCATCCGGCTGAGGGTCGAGGGGGCGGACGAACAGGATGCCCTGACCGCCCTTGGGGAGCTCATCGAAAATGGTTTCGGCGAAGACTAGCAACAGGGAGCTCAGGGCCATCGGCGCCTCCCCCGGGATCGCCATCGGCCCGGTCAGGATTACCGACCGGAGCCGGGTGGCGGTGGTGGAGAGCGAGATCGACCCGGCCGAGGTGCCGGCCGAGGCGGCCCGCTTCAGAAACGCCCTCGCCGCGGCGGAGGCGGAGCTGCGGGGGATCAAGGAGAGGCTGGAGGCGGCGCGGGGTCCGGAGCATCTCTATGTGATCGACACTCATCTCCTGATCTTGCGGGACAGCATGCTGACCCGGGAAACGGTCGGGACCATCGAGACCGAGCTGATCAATGCCGAGGCCGCCCTGAAAAGGACCCTCCAGAAGTTCAAGGACTTTTTCGCCGGGATCGGGGACGAGTATCTGCGGGAGCGGAGCGGCGACGTGGAGACGGTCATCGAGCGGATTCTGCGCTGCATGGTCGGCCAGAGCCAGGTGTCGGTCAACGACGTGGAGGGGCGGGCGATCATCGTCAGCCACGACCTGTCGCCGGCCGACGTCCTTCAGATCGACAAGTCGCGGGTGATCGGCTTCGTCACCGACCTGGGGGGGAAGACCTCCCATTCCGCCATCCTCGCCCGCGCCCTGGAGATTCCGGCGGTGGTCGGGCTGGAGCGGGTCACCGCGGAGATCTGCGACGGCGATGTTGTCATCATCGACGGCGGCACCGGCGTGGTGGTGATCAACCCGGACCAGGAGACCTTCCGGGACTACCTGCGGCGCAAGCAGCATTACGAATACCTGGAACGGGAGCTCCTCAAGCTCAGGGACCTCCCGGCCGTGACGACCGACGGCCACCGGATACTCCTGAAGGGGAACGTGGAGTTTATCGAAGAGATCCCCTCGCTCCAGGGGCACGGCGGCGAGGGGATCGGGCTGTACCGGACCGAGATGCTCTTTTTCAACCGCCGGGAGCTGCCGGACGAGGAGGAGCAGTTTGCCGCCTATGCCGCGGTGGTCCGGGAGATGGCGCCCCGGCCGGTGACCATCCGCACCCTCGACGTGGGGGGTGACAAGTTCGTCCCCGGCCTGAACCTGTCGGACGAGCTCAACCCCGCCCTCGGGCTGCGCGCAATCCGCCTGTCGCTGCGCCAGCCGGAGACCTTCAAGCCCCAGCTGCGGGCGATCCTGAGGGCCTCAGCCCTGGGCAAGGTCCGCATCTTCTTCCCGATGGTGTCGGGGGTGGCGGAGATCCGGGCGGTCAAGGCCCTGCTGGAGGAGGCGAAACAGGAGCTCCGGGGGGAGGGGAAACCTTTTGATGAAGGGATCGAGATCGGCATCATGATCGAGATCCCCTCCGCCGTCATCGTCGCCGACCTGCTGGCACGCGAGGTCGACTTCTTCAGCGTCGGCACCAACGACCTGATCCAGTACTCGCTCGCCATCGACCGGACCAACGAGCACCTCTCCCACCTCTACGAACCGCTCCATCCGGCCGTGCTCCGCTCGCTGAAAATGGTGGTGGACGCAGCCCACGCCGCAGGGATCGACGCCTGCATGTGCGGCGAGATGGCCGGGGAACCCACCTATCTCCCGATCCTTCTGGGGCTCGGTTTCGACGAGCTCTCCATGAACGCCGTTTCCATCCTCAGGGTCAAGAAGATCCTGCGCCGCTGTTCCCGTGAAGAGGCGGAAAGGCTGGTGGCCCGGGCACTTTCCTTTCCCACCGCCCAGGAGGTCGAGTCATTCCTGCAGGGCGAAATCGCCGCCCACTATGCGGAAAGCTTCGATTAGTCAGCGCGGAAGGCTGAAGCGCGGAAGGCTGAAGGAAAGAAATTATCTTCCGCGCTTCCGCGCTTCCGCGCTTCCGCACTGGTCCGCGTCATCTTCCCGCCTGATCGGCAGAGTGAAGATGAACCTGCTCCCCCTGCCGTACTCGCTTTCCACCAGAATCTCCCCCCCATGCATTTCCACCAGCCTCCTGGCCAGCGCCAGTCCCAGTCCGGTCCCGGCAAATCTCTTGGTGTAGGGCGATTCCAGCTGCCTGAACTCGGCAAACAGTCGGGGGATGTCTTCGGGACGGATGCCGATGCCGGTATCTTTCACGGAGATTTCGATGAAATCCCTTTCAAGTGCGGAGTGCGGAGTGCGGAGTGCGGAATCTTCTTCATTCCGAATTCCGCATTCCGAATTCCGAATTAGCCGTGCGGCAACGCGCACGGCGCCCCCGTCCGGCGTGAACTTAACCGCATTGCTGATGAGCTGGTACAGGACCTTTTTCAGTTTTACCGGGTCCCCCCGGATAATCGTGTCTGCCGCCGGCTCAATGCTCAGGTCCAGCCCGATGCTGTGCTTGGCGGCCTCGTGACGGAATACGTCGAGCGACGGGTTGATGATGTCCTTGACCGGAAAGCTGCTCAGCTCCAGCGCCTCGTCGTAGAACTCCACCTGCGCCATGTCGAGTATGTTGATGAGCAGGTCATGCAGCCGTTTTCCGCTTTCACTGATCGATTTCACATAGGAGCGCTGCTGCTCGTTGAGCTGGCCGAACAGGCAATCGGCCAGCACATCGGAGAAGCCGATGATGGCGGTGAGCGGAGTCCTGATCTCGTGGCTCATGTTGGCGATGAAATCGGTCTTGGCGCGGCTGGCCGCTTCCGCCTGGAGGCGCGCCTCCTCGGCAGCCGATTTTTCCCGGACGAGGGCCAGCGCCTGCTGTTCCAGTGCCCTGTTCAGTTCCCGGATCTCCTCTTCCGCCTCCCTGCGCTCGGCGATTTCTGCGCGCAGCTCTCTGTTCGCCTCGGCCAGTTCGATGGTGCGCTCCTGCACACGTGCTTCCAGCTCATCCCTGCTCCTGCTCAGACTGTCCCTGGCGCCGCTCAGCTCGGCTATGTGGAGTCGCAACGGGCGCAGCATGAAGAAGTAGAGCCCCGGGAAAAGTACGACGATCAGCAGCGCGGCATCGACGAACGCCTCCTGGTCCGCCTGGATTGCCAGAGAGGGGAGGAGAAACAGCATGATGCTGATCTCGACCACGAAGATGATCCCGGTTATGATGGCCAGAAGACGCACGGGTGACATGGAGCCGGTGTCGGCCGCGCTCTCCTCCCGCAGAGGTAATTCAGTCAGCTGGCGCACGGCTTATCCCTTTAGCTCCTCGTAGATCTCCGCAAACCGGCCGGAGAGTTCCCGGAACGCCTTGAGCACCTGGGGATCGAAGTGGTGCGGCATGGTCCTGCCGTCACCCTCGGTGATGATCCGGAAGGTAGTCTCGTGGTCGAATGCCGGCTTGTAGACCCGGTGGTTGCGCAGGGCGTCATACTGGTCGGCCAGGTTCAGAATCCTCCCCTCGATCGGGATCTGCTCCCCTTTCAGGCCGCGGGGATAGCCGCCTCCGTCGTAGCGTTCATGGTGGGTGAGGGCGATGCTCTTTGCCAGGGTGAGCCGTACATGGTCCCCCAGGATCTTCGCCCCGTAGATGGTGTGCTGCTTGATTATCTCGAACTCTTCCGGGTCGAGTCTCCCCGGTTTTTTCAGGATCGCCGCCGGGATGTGGATTTTCCCGACGTCGTGCATCTGCGACTGGAGGCGGATCATGCTGATGAACTGCTCGGGCAGGCCGAGCTGTCTGGCGATGATGGCGCAGTATTCCCCGACCCTTTTGATATGGTTGCCGGTATCGTCGTCATTGGCCTCGGCCGCTCTCGCCAGGGCGCAGACCGTGTAGGTGAAGGCCTCTTCGGTCTCCTTGACCTGGACGGCCAGCGACTTCAGGAAGAGACTCTGGGTCACCACGCTGTTCAGGACCTCGGCGTCGTATCCGGTGACCTGCCGGCCGTAATTCAGGGCGCAGAGAGAGAAACCCTCCCCCAGGTGACAGACGAGATTGGCCGGGGGTATGGAGAGCCCGGTCAAAGCTGCGGTCAGCCCTTTCATCCGTACCTCCGTCAGGTCGACCTGGTTGAAATAGCCGCTCCCGGGATTGTCGGCCAGCAGGGAAAGGTACGGACCGAGATCCGTTGCCAGCCGGGTGTTGGTCAACCGGCCGCCGCAGTATTCATATTTGTGCCAGGCGCCTTTGCCGTCGCTGCCCTGCATCCCGACCAGTACCACCTGCGGGTTGTCGGCCATGTCGGGGGACCTGCCGATGATCTGGCTGACGATGCCGGTGACGTAGGCCATGAAGTCGAACCGGAGCGGGTCGAAGGTGGCGATGACCCCCTCGCCGAAGGCGATCAGACTGGTGATGTTGCTGTAGGCGGAGTTGAGCCGGTCATTGAGCCCCTTTACCCTGAGGAGCATGCTGATCCTCGCCAGCACCTCGACGACGTCGAACGGCTTGGAGATGAAGTCCTCCGCTCCCGCCTCGATCCCGGTGATCCGGTTCTCCTTGGCGGCATAGGCGGTCAGCATCACCACCGGTATCGAGCGGTACCGCTCATCCGACTTGATCCGCCGACAGACCTCGAAGCCGTCCAGACCCGGCATCATCACATCGAGCAGCACCACATCGACATGCTCCCCCTGGATCTTCTCCAGTGCCTTCGTGCCGTTGTCAGCCTTGATGGTCTCATACCCCTGGGAAACCAGCATCGCTTCCAGCAGGCTGAGGTTCATCGGTTCGTCATCCACACAGAGTATCCTCGGTTTCTGGCAGTTCATGGCGACTCCTCGTCAGTCAGATGTTTATTGATGGTTGCCGCGAGTTGCCTGATGTCGATCGGCTTGTCAATCTGGCCGTCAAACCCGGTGGCAAGGAAATGCCGGTCGTCATCCCGGAGGCAGGAGGAGGAGAGGACCAGCATCTTGATGTCTTTGGTGCGGGGATCGCTGCGCAATATCCTGCCAGCTTCGATGCCGTTCATTACCGGCATATGGATGTCCATCAGGATCAGGTCGGGCCGGTGTTCCCGGGCCAGGCTCACCCCCTCCGCTCCGTCCGCCGCCACCAGTACCTGGTAGCCGTAAAATGCCAGGAGGTCCTGAAACAGAAGGCGGTTCTGGGCGTTGTCTTCCACGATGAGGATCTTGCCGGACATATTCCCTCCTTGCCCTGAACCCTTATAAATTATTACTGCGTGACGCCGGAATTGCAAATGTAAACCGGCTCCCCCTGCCGAACTCGCTCTCGGCCCAGATCTGACCGCCATGGAGCTCCACCAGCTTCCTGGAGAGGGCGAGGCCGAGGCCGGTCCCCTCGTATTGCCGGGTGTAGCCTGCGTCGAGCTGCTGGAAGGGGGAGAACAGTTTCGGCATGTCCTCCGCGCGGATGCCGATGCCGGTGTCTTCGACGGAGATTTCTATGAAATCTCCGTCGAGTTTTGAGTTTTGAGTTTTGAGTTTTGAGTCTGAACTTAAAACTGATAACTCAAAACTCGGAACTTTCCGTGCACGCACGGAAACGGCGCCCCCGTCCGGGGTGAACTTGATGGCGTTGGAGAGGAGGTTGAAGACGATCTGTTTCAGCTTCCGCTCGTCCGCCTCGATCTCCAACTCCGCCGCCGGCTCGATTTCGAGGGAGAGGGAGACGTTCTGCTTCAGGGCCTTTTCCAGGAGCATGGTGAGGGAGGCGTCGAGGGCCTGCCGGAGCGGGAAGCGGGAAGGCTCCAGCTCCATCTTCCCGGCCTCCACCTTGGAGAGGTCGAGGATGTCGTTGATCAGCGCCAGCAGGTGCCTGCCGCTCTTGTGGATGTTGGCCGCGTATCCCTTCTGCCGCTCGTTGAGGGGGCCGAACAGCCCGTCGATGAGGACCTCGGAGAAGCCGATCACGGAGTTCAGCGGGGTGCGGAGCTCGTGGCTCATGTTGGCGAGGAAGTCGGACTTGGCCCGGTTCGCCGACTCGGCCTGCTGTTTGGCCGCCTCAGTCTCCCGCCGCTGGTGCTCCAGGTTGTCGTTCAGGAAGGTCAGCTCCCAGTTGGCCTGCTCCAGCTGGGCGGTCCGCTCCCGGACCCGGCGCTCCAGCTTCGCGTTCAGGGTCCGGATCTCCTCGTCGGCGCGCTTGCGCTCGGTGATATCGGTGAAGATGGCGGCGAACTGCCCCGGTTTCGGGCTGAAGGCGATCACCTTGAAGAACTTGTCGAGCCCCCGCGCACACTGCTCGAAACGGGCCGGCTGCCCGGAGATCGCCACCTGGACGTACCTGTCGATCCATTCCCGTTCCGTCCCCGGCCATACCTCCTGGACGGTCCGGCCGATGATCGCGTCCCGCCGCAGCCCGGTGATCTCCTCGAAGGCGGGGTTCACCTCCAGGAAGCGGTAGTCGCAGGGCCGGTCACTGTCGTCGCAGATGATCTCATGGAGGGCGAATCCCTCGCCCATCGTCTCGAACAGGGTGCGATAGCGCTCCTCGCTCTGCTGCACCTTCCTGACCGCCTTTTTCCGCTCACTGATCTCCTTCCTGAGGGTCCTGATCAGGGCCTCCAACTGGGAGGTCCGCTGGAGCACCCGTTTTTCCAGCTCGGCGGTGAGGTCCATCATCTCCATTTCCAGCCGCCGCTCCATGGTGACGTCCATGGAGAAGACCGCCAGCCGCTCCACCTCCCCGCCGGGGCCGGAGAGCGGGTAGATGGTCATGTCGATGATCCGTCCCTCCCGCTGGTCCTCATGCCGGACCGGTCTGCCGCTGCGGATCGCTTCCTGTGCCCGGGCCCACCGTTCCCCGCCGACCTGTTCCGGGAGATGCTCCAGGATGTTGCTGCCGATGAGAGCGCCGACCGTGGTGCCGAGCCGCCGGGCCAGGGCCTCGTTGGCGGTGATGATTACCCCCGAGGTGTCCATCAGAAAGATCGCCTCGAAGGGGGCATTCAGGAGCGCCCGGACGGTCTCCTCGCTCTGCCGCAGCCGCTCTTCCGCCGCCTTCAGCTCGCTCACGTCCATGACGAACCCCTCGACGGCGACGAGCTCGCCGGCCGCCGAGGTGATGCCGCGCCCCTTCTCCCAGACCCATTTGACGGTGCCATCAGCAGTGGTAAGCCGGTAGGAGGCCTGGAACGGCTTCCCTTCCCGCAGCGCCTCCTGGATGTCGCACCAGGCCCGTTCCCGGTCGGCCGGGTCGATCAGGGCGCCAAAGGCGACCCGTAGGCTGCCGACCAGGTCGGGGGCCGGGTAGCCGGTGAGTTGCCGGCACCCCTCGCCGACTCCCTCCAGGGACCACTCCCGGTCGTTGCACCGCCGGTAGGTCATGCCGGGGAGGGCTCCGGTCAGGCTCTCGAACACGTGGCAGGTGGCCGCCAGCTCGTCCGCCACCGGACGGCGCACTCCGCAGGAGCTTCGCAGCTGCGCCACCTCCCGGCGCAGCAAGTCGAGCTCCGCGCGCAGTTCATTCTCTGTAGTGTGGGCATCATCCATGGCTGGGTACCGCTTTTCCCCGGTATTCTCACCGTTCAACTACTGACTCTCCTCCAGAAACTGCTCCACCAGCTTCGGCAGCTCCCGGGTGTCGATCGGCTTTGCGATGTATCCCTGAAAGCCGGCTGCCATGATCCTCTCCCGGTCCCCTTTCATGGCGAAGGAGGTGAGGGCGATGACCCGGATCTCCCGCATGAGGGGATCGTCCCGCAGCGCCTGGAGGGCGGTGAAGCCGTTCATGACCGGCATCTGGATGTCGAGGAGGATCAGGTCGGGAAGTTGCTCACGGGCCTTGGCAACCCCGTCGGCGCCGTCCATCGCTTCGACCACCGTATAGCCGTAGTATTCCAGGACGTCGCTGATGAGTGTCCGGTTCTGATCGTTGTCTTCAACTACGAGGATTTTCTTTGCCATGGCGGTATCCTTTTTTGGGTCTCAGGTCTCAGGTCTCAGGTCTCAGGTCTCAGGTCTCAGGTCTCAGGGTGCCCCGAAACTCTGGGGATCGTGAAGGTGAACCGGCTCCCCCTGCCGAATTCGCTGTCCACCCGGATCGCCCCGCCATGAAGCTCGACGAGCCTCCTGGTGAGCGCCAGGCCGAGGCCGGTCCCCTCGTGCGCCTTGGTATAGGGGGAGTCAAGCTGGCTGAAGGGCCTGAAAAGCTTCGGCAGCTCTTCCGGTTTGATGCCGATGCCGGTGTCTTCGACGGAGATTTCTACGAAATCTCCGTCGAATGCGGAATGCGGAGTGCGGAGTGCGGAGTCCTGGTTTTCATTCTGCATTCCGCACTCCGC
>JAMPXD010000075.1 GCA_023701365.1 Geobacteraceae bacterium | reverse complement strand
CAGTTTGTGCGGGGACCGAACTGGGGTCTGTACTGGCCGTGGCGGTAAAGCAGGCTGAAACTATGATTGATCCGGTGGCTAAACATCCAAATCAGTAGGGGCGGGGCATGCCCCGCCCAATCAGGGCGCAGCATGCTGCGCCCCGACAAAGGAGAATGGATATGGAATTCGAAAACAGCGCCAGTGCGATGACTCTGCCCAAGGCCTCCGGCGAGGCGGTTGACGAGGACCGCAGAGGCTTTGTCAAAAAACTGACCGTAACGGCGCTGACCCTGGGGATCGGCGGAGCCGTTGTTGAGTGCGGCCGCTTCCTGAAGCCCAATGTCCTTTACGAACCCTCAAGGGTGTTCAAGGTCGGCGAGTTGAGCAGGTTTGCGATCGGCAGTCGAACCGTCATCGAAGGGCGCGGCATCGAGGTAGTCAGGGAGAGAGACGGCCTTCACGCCATTTCCCTTGTCTGCACGCATTTAGGGTGCCTGATAAAGCCTGTGGAGAACGACCCCGAGGTCGGCTATGTCTGCCCCTGTCACGGCTCCACTTTTGCTCGCCAGGGTGAGGTTCTCGGAGGGCCCGCCCCGCGTGATCTTCCCTGGTACGAGATGTATCTGGACCACACGGGAGCTCTCGTGGTGGATGCGTCCAAGGTGAACCAGAAACGGACCAAACTCGTCGTCTAATGGAGGATAAGAGATGGAAAAGGCAGTCTTGCGCAAGCTCACATTGCTCTGCGTCATCTGCGGACTGGCAGGTCTCGCCCTGTTGGGCATGACGGTGGTCCGCGACGGCAAGCGGGAGTGGAAGCATTATCAGGAAGAATACCGGGAGCTGCTGCTGAAAAAGATCAGCCGTGACCGCAATCCGGCGTTCTACCAGAGGGTTGCGGGAATGAAGCCGGAGATCAGGCAGGTCGTTGTAGGCGAGTGGAACGAGGTCGAGCGCTGCACATCCTGTCACCTGGGGATCGATGACCCCCTCTTTGCCGGTGCCGGCCAGCCTTTCACGGCCCACCCCGATCCGGAGCTGCTGAAGAAGCATCCGGTGGAAAAGTTCGGCTGCACCATCTGTCACGGTGGCCAGGGTCTGGCGACAACCTATGCCGGGGCCTCCCACAAGACCATTGCCGATTGGCCCGTGCCGATGGTGACTAAAGGCCTGATGCAATCACGCTGCGGTGTCTGCCACAAGGACTTCGAAGCCATAGGCGCCGACAAGCTGATCAAGGGGCGGGAACTCTTCAAGGAGATGCATTGCGCCGGCTGCCATAAGATCGACAATCAGGGCGGCGTCGTCGGCCCCGACCTGAGCGCCTTTGCCGATAAGGACCCCGGCAGCTTTGACTATGCCAATCTTGAGGGGGGGCACTCCAAACAGGCATGGGTCATGGAGCACTTCAAAAACCCCAAGAAGGTCAGCCCGGGTTCGCCGATGCAGCTTCCCGCGTTGAACGACCAGCAGATCGAGTGCCTGTCAAGCTATGTACTGAGTCTGAGCCAGCGGGAATTCACGCGGCAGTATAGCGCCAGGGTGAGGGCGGACTTTGTCCCCCCCGGGGTGGACGGCATTGTGCCGGAGACCGAATTGTCCGCCACTGCCGAGGATGAAGAAGGCGACAAGTAGAAGCCTGTAACATCTTCCCCCTCCCCATCCCTCCCCTTTAGGCCCGCTGTTTGGGTCCTCCTGGGGAGGGAGACAAACTCCTCCCCCAAGCGGGGGGAGGTCGGAAGGGGGGTGACCTTACCAAAGAGGAGTGAGAGTATGAACCGGAAAACCCTGAAGATAGTGACAGCGGTGCTGGTCGCGTGGATGCTGCCGGGCGCCGGGGTGGGGGCGCAGGAACCGCCGAAGATGCCCTACGTCTTTGCCATGTACTGCGTGATGTGCCACAAGGAAGGTGTGCAGATAGGCCCGACGGGAATCTTCGACATGCTGTCGAAGACCGGCAACCCGCTGCACGAGCAGTATATTCGCAACAATACCCGCTTCGGCTTCAATGCGATGCCGGCTTTCAGAGTGTCGGAAGTAAGCCCGAAGGAGTTGAATGCCATAGTCGCCTACCTGAAGGACGTGGCGGCATACCGGAAAACCAATCCCGG
The DNA here is from genome assembly GCA_023701365.1 of Geobacteraceae bacterium. Lineage (GTDB taxonomy): Bacteria > Desulfobacterota > Desulfuromonadia > Geobacterales > Geobacteraceae > JAMPXD01. Next base: position 13,798 of record JAMPXD010000075.1, on the reverse strand, counting down.
TTACAAGCCGGCACCGGCGCGGGAAGGAGGGGGTAGAAAATGATGAACGTGAACAGAAGAACATTTTTCAAGTCGTTTCTCTCCGCCGGGGCGGCCCTGGCCGCAACCGGGATGGCGGCCACCCCCCGTCAGGCTGAAGCCGCCAGCCGGGAGCAGATCAGGGGGGTTTGCCTGTACGTCCCGAGCCTGGGCAAGGCGGGCGATTTTGTCGAGATGATGAACAGGAACGCCCCCGGTTCCTGGACGGTTCATCCGCTGAACGGGTCGCTGACCGATCATTACTTTACCACCAGGACCCTCTATGAGGAAGCGCGCGGCAACGCCAATACATTTGTCGGCGTGGTGGACCCGGCGACCTTCGCCATCGTTCACGAGGCGATCGTCGATTGCGGCGGCTGCTTCCACTACATCACCTACGAAGACCGGAACCGGGTAACGTTTTCCGCACAGCTGTCCGAGGAGGTTTGAACATGAGCAGTTTCATTGCACTTCCCAAGGGAGTGACAGAAGAAGCCTTCGCCAAGGCAATCAGGGAATATCGCGAGCTCCTGGGCGAGGACAGGGTCCGCACCGATTCGGCTTCCCTGCAGTCCTATCTGAAGATCATGATCCCCGAAACCGAGGAGTTGCACAAGCCTTCGGCGGCCATGTACCCAAGGACGGTGAAAGAGATCCAGGCCATCGTCGCCATCGCCAACAAGTACAAGACCCCTCTCTGGACGGTGAGCACCGGTAAGAACATGGGGTACGGCTCCGCGGCCCCGGCCACCCGGGGGCAGATCGTCCTCGACCTGAAGACCATGAAGAAGATCGTCCATGTCGATGAAGAGCTGGGGTACTGCCTGGTGGAGCCGGGGGTGACCTACTACGACCTGCAGCAGTACTTCCGGAAGCACAAGATGAACCTCTGGGTCGATGTGCCGGCCCCCTCGGCGATGGCCAGCCCGGTCGGCAACACGGCAGACCGGGGGGTAGGTTACACCCCCTATGGCGAGCACTTCCTCGTCTCCTGCGGCATGGAGGTGGTCCTGGCCAACGGCGATGTGGTCCGCACCGGCACGGGCGGGGTGCAGAACTCCACCAGCTGGCAGTCCTACAAATGGGGATATGGGCCTTACGTGGATGGCATCTTCACCCAGTCCAACTACGGAATCATCACCAAACTCGGCGTCTGGCTCCTGAAAGGGCCACCGCCGGGGGGCTACATGCCGTTTCTGATGAAGTTCCCCAAGGTGGAGATGCTGGCCGATATCGTCAAGACCTTCATGCCGCTGCGCCTGGCCCAGATCATTCCCAACGCCTGCGTCGTGGTTAACGCCGGCTGGGAGGCGGCCGGCTACTTCACCTACGACAAGAACGGCAGGGGGACCAATCGGAGTACCTTCTTCAAAGGCAAGGGGAGTCTCCCCCCCAAGGTCTTCCAGGAGATCATGGACAAGTACAAGGTCGGCGCCTGGAACTTCTATGCCGCCCTCTACGGTTCCCCGGAGCAGGTGGCCCTGAACTGGAAATATGTCTCCGGCGCCTTCAAGGCCAAGTTCGGCAAGAATGTCGAGATATTTACCGAGAAGGAAGCCAAGGATGATCCCATCTTCGAATATCGCAAGCAGTTGATGATGGGGGGGAGCACCCTGCAGGAGTTCGGTCTCTACAACTGGCGCGGCGGCGGCGGCTCCATGTGGTTCGCCCCGGTTGCCGCCGCCAGGCCGTCCGAGTGCGACAAGCAGATGAGGATTGCCACCGAAATTCTCAACAAGCACGGTTTCGACTATGTCTCCGAGTTCATCGTCGGCTGGCGGGAAATGCACCATATCATCGACCTGCTCTACGATCGGACCCAGCCGGATGAGATGCACAAGGCCTACAGATGCTTCGACGAACTGCTGAAGGTATTCACCAGGAACGGTTATGGGACCTACCGCACCAATACCGCCTTCATGGAAAAGGCGGCCAATACCTACGGGCCCGAAATGCGGAAAATCCATCGCGCCTTGAAGCAGGCGCTGGATCCCAACAATATCCTGGCCCCCGGCAAGTCGGGCATCAACCTGGATATTCCTCTGTAAGGATAACAGTCGAGGAGGTACGAAGATGAGCAGTTTCATTGCGCTGCCCAAGGGCGTGACAGAAGAAGCCTTTACCAAAGCTATCAAGGAATATCGCACCCTGCTGGGAGAGGGGCGGGTCCGCACCGATCAGGCCTCCCTGCAACCCTACCTGGCAATCACCATTGCCGAAAACGAGGCCCTGCACACCCCTTCCGCGGCGATCTACCCGACGACTGCCAAAGAGATCCAGGCCATTGTCGGCATCGCCAACAGATACAAGACGCCTCTCTGGACCGTATGCAACGGCGAAAACGAGGGGTACGGCTCCTCCGCGCCTGCCAGCCGCGGCCAGATCGTGCTCGATCTGAGGAACATGAAGAAGATCATCGAGGTCGATCAGGAGCTGGGCTACTGCCTGGTGGAACCGGGAGTGACCTACGCCGAACTGCAGCAGTACCTCACCAGGAACAAGATCAATCTGTGGCTCGATGCCCCGGCCCCCTCGGCGAATGTCAGCATCGTCGGCAATATCCTGGAACGGGGGAGCGGCTACACCCCTTACAGCGAGGACTTTCTCTTTTCCTGCGGGATGGAGGTGGTTCTGGCCGACGGCACCCTGCTCAGGACCGGCATGGGGGGAATCCCCGATTCCACCAGCTGGCAGGTATTCAAGTGGGGGTTCGGACCCTATGTTGACGGGCTCTTTTCCCAGGGCAACAACGGGATCGTCACCAAGGTCGGCGCCTGGCTGATGGGGCCGCCACCGCCGGGCGGCTACATGCCTTTCTGCATCAGGTTTCCGAGGAATGAGATGATCGCCGACATCATCAAGCCGCTGATGTTCCTGCGCCAGGCCCAGATCGTTCCCAATGCCTGCGCCCTGGTCAACGCCGGCTGGGAGGCGGCCACCTGTTTTGCCAACAACGGGAAAAACAACGGCGGCTTTGTCAGCAGGGGGGGGGGGATCATGCCAACCAGGAAGCTGATGGACAGCTACGGCGTCGGCGCCTGGAACCTCTACGGAGCCGTCTATGGCTCTCCCGAGCAGGTGGCGCTGAACTGGATGTATGTCTCCGGCACCTTCAAGTCGGCTTTCGGCAACAAGATCACGATCATCACCGAAAAGGAGGCCAAGGGCGATCCGGCCTTCGAGTATCGCAAGCAGTTGATGATGGGGGGGATTACCCGGCAGAGTCCGCTCGACAAATGGTGTGCCGGCGGCGGCTCCATGCGGTTTTCCCCGACGGCGGCCGCAAGGCCCGCCGAGTGTCTCCAGCAGGCGAAGGTCGCCGCGGAAATCGTCAACAGGCACGGTTTCGACTACCTCAGCGAGTTCAGCTTCTTCTGGTACGATGCGCGTCACCTGATTGATCTGCGCTTTGACCGGAGCAAGGCTGAGGAGATGAAACGGGCCTACAACTGCTTTGATGAACTGATAGGCGTATTCACCAAGCATGGCTGGGCGATCAATCGCACCAACAGCGGCTTCATGGACAAGGTGGCGGATTGCTACGGACCGGCCATGCGGCGACTCAATCGCACCATCAAGCAGGCGCTCGACCCCAACAATATCCTGGCGCCGGGCAAATCGGGCATCAGTCTGGGCTGACCGACTTCGACGCTACTCAAACTCAAGACAGGAGGCAAACGATGAAGCAAGCAAGAGGTCTGGTTTTCGGCATTTTCCTGCTGGCCCTGGTTCTGATCCAATCGACGGCCCAGGCATTCAACTCCAGCTCGTTCAACGGCACCGCCGACTTTTACGCGGGCGCCGCGCCACCGCCGGGACTCCACCTGATCGACTACAACGTCTTTCTGGACATCAAGAAGGTCGAGAGCAAGGGGCAGGGGCTGACCGACGGCAAAGGGTCGCTGACCGCAGTGGCCTTTCGACCGATCTATGTCTCGGAAAAGGGGGTGCTCGGCGGCAACTTCCTGCTGCACTCCATCATCCCCCTGCTCACCGCGGAGGCGAAGGTAACGGCGCAGACGAGCGGCGGAGCCGTCACCGTCCAGGGCCATGACGGCGGCCTGGGGGACATCTACTTCGGCGCGGGCATGGCCTGGCACACCCCCACCTGGCACTGGCTGACCGTACTGGACATCATCACCCCCACCGGCAGTTTCGACCCGAACAAGCCGATAAACGCGGGCAACAACGCCTTCATCATCGAGCCGGTCGTCGCCGTCTCCGGGCTCTTCGCCAATGGCATGGAGGTGAGCGCCAAGCTCATGTACTCCTATCACACCAGGAACGACGACTTCGTCGAGGCTGGAACCGGTCTCAAGGGTTACCAGACCGGACAGGCGATCCACATGGACTACATGGTCAGCTACGCCCTGACCAGGGAGTTCAAGCTCGGGGTAACCGGCTGGGTCTGGCAGGGGCTTGAGGACGACAGGATCGGCGGCCGGAAACGGGCGGATACCAGGGACCGGGAGTTTTCCATGGGGCCGGCGGCACGCTATCAGAGCGGCAAGTTCGCACTCCTCGGCAAGTATGTCGTTCCCCTCAGCGCTGAAAACCGGATCGAGGCGAACCAGCTCTGGATCGACCTGGTCTATTCATTTTAGGATGGAGAGCAAACAGCGGCGTGAATCCAGACAGATACCAACAAAAGGAGACGGACAAATGGGAAGACTTACGGGAAAGGTAGCGGTCATCACGGGAGCGGCACAGGGCATTGGCGCGGCATATGCGGTGGGACTGGCAAAGGAAGGCGCCAGGATAGTCATTGCCGACGTGCTGGACGGGCAGAAGGCGGTGGAGGCGGTTAAAAAAGCCGGCAGCGAGGCGATCTTCGTGAAAACCGACGTCAGCAGTCAGGCGCAGTGCGACGCCATGGCAAAAGCCGCCGTCGAGCGCTTTGGCGCCATAGACATCCTGCTCAACAATGCCGCCATCTTCGGCAGCATCGTCCTCAAGCCGTTCATGGAATGCAGTGCCGAGGAATTCATGAAAGTGCTGGAAATCAACGTCCTGGGCCAGTTCAACTGCATGAAGGCGGTCTTTCCCTACATGAAGGACAAGGGGGGGAAGATCATCAACATCGGTTCTTCCTCGATCAACGAGGGGGTCCCGGGAATGCCCCATTACGTGGCCTCCAAGGGGGCCATCATGGCCCTGACCCGCTCGATGGCGCGGGAGATGGGGGATTTCAAGATCAACGTGAACACCATTGCCCCGGGATTCACCCATTCTGACGGCGGCAACAACTTCGACAGGATCAAGAAACTCGATCTGCCGCCGCTGGAAGAGTTGCAGCTCCAGGCCCGCTGCATCAAACGGGAGGCGGTGCCGGAGGACCTCATCGGCCTGGCCCTGTTCCTGGCAACCGAGGACAGCGCATTCATTACCGGGCAGATGATCGTCCACGACGGCGGTTTGTCGTTCCACTAGTACCATGGTAACTACTCAGAACCGACAGGCCCATAACTCCCCCTAACCCCCTCTTAGCTTAAGAGGGGGGATTATAACCCTCCTCCCCTAAAGTTAAGGGGAGGTCGGGAGGGGTTATGAAGCTCGGGATGGGGAGAGGGAAGATGTTCCACGGTACCAGGTACCCAATGAAAAGGAGAAAATAATGGACAAGATAGTGCGCGTGAACATGTCCGACCTGACTACCCGCATGGAAGCGGTCCCATCTGAATGGGCCGGGCTCGGCGGTCGGGCGCTGACCTCGGCCATCGTTGCCGCGGAGGTGATCCCGACCTGTCACCCCCTGGGTGAAAACAACAAGCTGGTCTTTGCCCCCGGTCTGCTGAGCGGCACCACCGCCGCCAACAGCGGCCGCTTCTCCGCCGGCGCCAAGAGTCCGCTGACCGGCACCATCAAGGAGAGCAACGCCGGCGGCACCGCGGCCCAGATGTTCGCCCGCCTCGGCATCAAGGCCCTGATCATCGAGGGGCTGCCCAGGGGGGACAGCTGGTACGGCCTGCGCGTCAACAAGGACGGCGTCTCGATCGCCGAGGAAACCGAGCTGATCGGCAAGGGGAACTTCGCCGTGGTGGAGGCCCTGGAGGCGCGCCTCGGCAAGAAGTGCGGGGTCCTCACCATCGGCCCCGCCGGGGAGATGCGGATGCTCTCCGCCAACATCTCCGTCAAGGACAGCGACAGCAAGCTCCGCAGCCACGGCCGCGGCGGGCTCGGGGCGGTCATGGGCTCGAAGAGGATCAAGTTCATCGCCATCGACGATAGCGGCGCAGCCGGCATAACACTGGCCGATCCCGAAAAGTTCAAGGCCGCGGCCCGCACCTTTGCCCGGGCCCTCATCGAGCACCCGGCAACCGGCGAAGGGCTGCCGACCTTCGGCACCGCGGAGATGGTGAACATCGTCAATGCCGCCGGCGGCCTGCCGACCCGCAACTTCACCTACGGACGGTTCGAGAAGCATGAAAACATCTCGGGCGAGACCCTGCGCGACACCATCATCGCCCGCGGCGGCTCGCCCAAGCACGGCTGCCAGCCCGGCTGCATCATCCAGTGTTCCCAGGTCTACAACGACAAGGATGGCAAGTACGTCACCTCCGGCTTCGAATACGAAACCATCGAGATGCTCGGGGCCAACGCCTGCATCGGCGACCTGGACGTCATCGCCCGGGCCGACCACCTCATGGACGACATCGGGGTCGATTCCATCGAGACCGCGGTCGCCATTGGCGTGGCCATGGAAGCCGGCGTGCTCCCCTTCGGCGACGGCGAGGGGGTGCTGCGCCTGCTCAGGGAAGAGATCGGCGCGGGAACCCCCCTCGGCCGCATCCTCGGCAGCGGTGCCGGCAACGTCGGCAGGGCCTACGGCGTGACCCGGGTGCCGGTGGTGAAAAACCAGGCCATCCCCGCCTACGATCCCCGCTCGATCAAGGGGATCGGCATCACCTACGCCACCAGCACCATGGGCGCCGACCACACCTCCGGCTATGCGGTCGGCACCAACCTGATGGGGGTAGGGGGGGGCATCGTCGATCCCCTGAAGAAGGAGGGGCAGGTCGAGCTTTCACGGCATCTGCAGATCATCACGGTGATGCTCGACTCGGTCGGACTCTGCCTGTTCATCGGCTTCCCGGCGGCGGACATCCCCACCTGCGTGCCGGCCCTGATCGACATGCTCAACGCCCGCTTCGGCCTTGAGCTCACCCCGGAGTGGATCGGCGGGCTCGGCGTCACCACCCTCAAGACCGAGCGCGCCTTCAACATCGCCGCCGGATTCACCAACAAGGACGACCGCCTCCCCGAATTCTTCCGGGAGCCGGTAGCGCCCCACAACGCGGTGTGGGACTTCAGCGGTGAGGAGATCGACGAGTTCTGGAATTTCTGATTCCCCGGGAGGAACAACATGAGGGTTACCGTCAATCTTTATGCCACGTTCAGGTCGGGCCGGTTTGAACAGGAGCTGAGAGACTTTCCGTTGGGGACCATGCTCCGCGAAGTCGTTGCCGCGGTCGGCATAGCGGAAAGCGAAATCGGCATGTCCCTCGTCAATGGCTGCCACGCTCCCATGGAGCGGGCCTTGCGGGACGGCGACAGCATCTATCTGTTTCCCCTGCTCGGCGGAGGATAGGCTGGGATGAATCCCCACAGCAAGCGGACCTACAGCCAGCAGAGCGTCGTCCAGACGCTGCGCATCATAGCCGTGTTGCTGGATACGCAGGCCGATGTTTCCCTGGACAACCTGGGGAAGCGGATCGGTGCCACCAAGAACAAGGGGGTGGCGGTTACGAAAAAAGTTTCTGCCCGGATTTTTTGATTGACAACCTTTTTTCCATATAGTATCTTGTATGCAAGAGATTGAGGGTATATGATATCATACCGGGACAACATCGTATTCATGATTGCCAAGGCCCATCAGCGCGCCCAGAGTGTTCTGAAGGGGCACCTCCAGGCCTTTGGGCTGACCCCTATGCAGTGCCTGTTCATGGAATCGCTGTGGGAGGAGGATGGGCTCTCCGTCGGGGAAATCGGCCGGCGGATCGCCCTGGATACGGCCACCCTGGCCGGGATTCTGGACCGGATGGTCACGGCGGGCTGGGTTCGGCGCGAGGCCGACCCGGATGACGGCAGGGTGGCGCGGGTATATCTGACGGACAAGGCCGGGTCAGCCATGACTGAACTGGCGGCGAGCATCGAGCGGACCAACAACGAGCTGCTGAAGAGTTTCTCCATGGAAGAAAAGCTCCTTTTCAAGCGCTTTCTGCGTGATATCAAGGAGTGAGCGGTTAAATTTTTTTAGGTATTTGTGTTGTATGCAAGATATTGCCAAAGAGCGTCATTGGTTTTCAACAACAGAAGGAGACAAGCCATGTACATGCCCGATTATGAGTATCACGCCCCGGGGAACTTGGCAGAGGCGTGCGCGCTTCTGGGCGAGCTTGGGGGAAAGGTCACGGTTCTGGCAGGGGGCTCGGATGTGCTCCACAAGATGAAGATCGGGAGCCTTGCGCCCGACCATCTCGTGTCGCTGAAGAATCTGAAGGAGCTGCGGGAGATCCGCTACGAGCAGGGACGGGGAGTGGTGATAGGCGCCCTGGTCACCCATGACGGGATCTATCGGTCGCAGCTTCTTCAGGAGCACTTCCTTTCGCTCCCGATGGCCGCGCACACCATGGCCAACACGCAGATCACCAACATCGGGACCATTGGGGGTAACATCGTCAACGGATCGCCATTGGCGGACCTCCCCCCCATACTGGTTGCCCTCGGCGCCTCGGTGAAACTGGTGGGAAGAAGCGGGGAAAGGGTCCTCCCTCTCGAGGAGTTCATCGTCGGCCCGGGAAAGACGGTCATCGCCCAGGACGAGATCCTGACGGAAATAGTGATCCCCGACCAGGCGACCACCGGAAGCACCTACAAAAAGTTCGGTCTGCGCAAATCGGGCGCCCTCGCCGTGGTCAGTGTTGCCGCTGCGGTAACGGTGGAGGGCGGGACCATTACCGATGCCCGCATCGTCCTGGGCGCCGTCGCTCCGGTGCCGCTGCGCGCCAAAAGCGCCGAAGCGTCGCTTAAGGGAAAGAAGGTTTCCGATGCGGCGATCGAGGAAGCGGCAGCCGCCGCGGCCGCCGATAGCCGACCAATATCGGATCTCAGGGGTTCGGATGAATATCGGCGCGAGCTGGTTCGGGTGTTCACGAAACGCGCTCTCCGCAAAGCCATCGACGAAGGTCACGTGTAAGGAGGTAGGAGATGTCTAACGTTATAACCGACAAAGACGGGGTGAAGCGCTACCTTATCACCCTACATGTAAACGGCGATGAACACACCATTTTGGTCAAGGGGAATACCACCCTGACCAACGCGCTGCGCGACCAACTCGATCTCACCGGCACGAAAAGGGGATGCGAGCTCGGCGATTGCGGTTCCTGCACGGTCCTTTTTGACGGCAGGCCGATCAACTCCTGCATGAAGCTCGCGGTCGAGGCCGAGGGGCACGATATCGTCACCATCGAGGGTGTCGCCGCCAACGGCGAACTCGACGCGATCCAGCAGTCGATGATCAACCACGCCGCGGTGCAGTGCGGCTACTGTACCCCCGGCATGGTCCTCTCGGCCAAGGCCCTCCTGACCCGCAATCCGCACCCCACCGAACCGGAGGTCAGGGAGGCGATAGCCGGAAATCTCTGCCGCTGCACGGGCTACGTCCATATCGTTGAGGCGGTGCTCGCGGCATCCCGCGGAGATCTGATCCCGGACGACGCGAAGCACACCATGGCAGGAGGAGCGAAATGAGCAAGAACTATAACGTCATAGGCCAGAGCAAACCGAAGATCGACGGGCCCGAGAAGGTCACCGGCGGCGCCAAGTACACGGGCGACCTGAAATTTCCCAACATGCTCCACGGAAAGATCCTGACCAGCCCTCACGCCCATGCCCGCATCATCTCCATCGACACCTCCGAGGCGGAGAAGCTCCCCGGGGTGAAGGCGGTCATCACCCACAAGGACGTGCCGACCCTGAAATACGGCCTGAGCCCGGCGCGCTGGGACGAGAACATCTTCTGCAGCGAGAAGACCCGGTTCGTCGGCGACAAGGTGGCCGCGGTCGCCTGCCTCGACGAGGAGACCTGCTACAAGGCCCTGAAGCTCATCAAGGTGGAGTACGAAGTCCTCCCGGCGGTCCTGGACTTCCTCACCGCCATGGACGAGGGGCAGCCCCAGGTCCACGAGGAGTACGCCAAGAACATCAACACCGAGATCCACCAGGAATTCGGCGACTGCGCCAAGGCCTTTGCCGAGGCGTATCACGTCCGCACCGACACCTTTATCGGGCAGCGCACCTACCAGTGCCCGATAGAGCCGCACTCCGCCATCTCCATGTGGGACGGCGGCAAGCTCACCATCTACTCCAGCACCCAGTCCCCGCACTACTTCCAGCATTACATCGCCCGCGAGTTCGGCATGGATATCGGGGACGTCCGCGTGCTCAAGACCTTCGTGGGGGGCGGTTTCGGCGGGAAGCTGGAGCCGACCGGCCTGGAGTTCGCAGGGGTCGTCCTGGCCAAGCTCACCAGCCGGCCGGTGCGGATGTTCTACGACCGCGCCGAGATGTTCGCCCATAACCGCGGCCGCCACGCGCAGCAGATGGAGATCACCACCGGCGTCGACAAGGACGGCAAGATCCTGGTCGCCCACGCCAACTTCAAGATGGACGGCGGCGCCTACACCAGTCTGGGGATCGCCAGCGCCTACTACGCCGGCGCGCTCCTTCCCATGACCTACGAGTTCGACAACTTCAAGTTCGACATGTTCCGGGTCTACACCAACCTCCCGGCCTGCGGAGCCCAGCGCGGACACGGCGCCCCCCAGCCCAAGTATGCCTTCGAGAGCCACCTGGACAACGTCGCCAAGGACCTGGGGATCGATCCCATGGACATCAGGATCCGCAACGCCCGGCGCGCCGACACCGTCACCCCCAACGATTTCAAGATCAATTCCTGCCACATGAAGGAGTGTCTGGAGCGTGCGCGGATCATCTCGGGTTGGGACGAGAAGAAGAAGAACAAGGTTCCGGGGCGCGGCATCGGGGTTTCCACCGGGAGTTTCGTGACCGGCGCAGGATACCCGATCTACCGCACCGACATGCCCCACGCGTCGGCCTTCATCCGTGTGAACGAGGACGGAACGGCCGCCACCCTTTACACCGGTTCGGTCGACATCGGTCAGGGCTCGGACACGGTGATGTGCCAGATGGCTGCCGAGGCGATGGGATACCGCTACGAGCAGATGAAGATCGTGGCCTCCGACACGGAGACTACCCCGCTTGACTTCGGCGCCTACGCCAGCCGTCAGACCTATATGTCCGGAACCGCCGTCAAGCTGGCGGGGGAGGAGGTCAAGAAGCAGATACTCGACATGGCCTCCTTCATGCTCTCCGTACCCCCCGAGGACCTCGACTGCGAGGACGGCATCATCTTCTCCAAATCCCGCGAGGACAAATCCGTTAGCTTCCAGGAGGTGGCGCGCAAGCACTTCGTCCTCAGGGGACCGCTGCTCGGCAAGGGTGTCTATACCCCGCCCAAGCTGGGGGGGACCTTCAAGGGGGCTGCGGTCGGTACCTCTCCGGCCTACAGCTTCGGCGCCCAGATCGGGGAAGTGCAGATCGACGCGGAAACCGGCGAGATTTCGGTGCTCGGCATCTGGGACGTGCATGACTGCGGCAAGGTGATCAACCCGCGCTTGCTGCATGGTCAGGTGCATGGCGCGTTGTTCATGGGGATGGGTGAATCCGTGTGGGAAGAGGTCCTCTTCGACGACAAGGGGAAAATCATCAACCCTGAACTGGCCAATTACAAGATGCTGACCGCGATGGACATGCCTCCCATCGAGTCGGAGGTGATCGACAGCTACGAGCCGACCGGGCCATGGGGAGCCAAGGAGGTGGGCGAAGGCTCCACCAATCCGACCCTGGGGATGTTCAGTAACGCCATCTTCGACGCCATGGGGGTGAGGGTGAACAGCCTGCCGCTCACCTACGAGAAGGTGTGGCGGGCGCTGAAGGAGAAGCGGGAGCGGGAAGAGGCGGGGGAGGGGGCTTAGCGCCCCCTGGTCCCTGGTCCCCGCTATCGACATCGTAGCGGAGTATGGTACTTTTGTAGGGGCACCCCTCGCGGGTGCCCGGCAGGGCGGACGCAAGGAAGGAGGTCTTCATGTGGGACTGGATCGGCAAGCTCGATGAACTTCGGCGCAAGGACCAGCTGGCCGTGCTGGTGACGGTCACCAAGAGCACCGGCTCGACCCCCGGCAAGCAGGGGGACAAGATGATCGTGCTCCCCGACGGCGCCTTTTTCGGCACGGTCGGCGGCGGGGTGCCGGAGTACGAGGCCCTGGAGGACGCCCGCAAGTGCTTCGCTGGGATGAAAGACACGACCGCGACCATTCCCCTGCAGCAGAAGGGGGAGTTCCCCGCCTGCGGCGGGACCATGGAGCTGTACATGGAAGTGATCAATGACAACCCCTCCCTCTACCTGTTCGGCGCCGGCCATATCGGCCAGGCCCTGTGCCGGGTGCTGGAAGGGACCCCCTTCCGCATCCACCTGATCGATGAGCGGGACGAGTGGATCAACGCCGCCGCAGTCCCGAGCGGGGTGATCCGCCATCAGAGTCACTGGAGCGAGTTCATCGAAAAGGCCAACTGGTGCGACAAACGGACCTTCGTGACGATCCTGACCTTCAACGGCGCCATCGATCAGCAGGTCCTGGAGGAGGTCCTGCCAAACCCGGCGCGGTTTGTAGGGATGGTCGGCAGCAAGGCCAAATGGGGACGGGTGCGGCAGAACCTTGAGGGGAAGGAGCTCGACCTCACCCGGGTGCGCTGTCCGGTCGGCCACGACAACGGCGGCAATTCCCCGCGGGAGATCGCTATCAGCATCGCCAGCCAGCTCCTCGCCACCTACTATGGCCGCGAGTGAGGTGCAGACGAAGGCGCTGAGGGAGCGCGTCATCATCATCCGGGGGGCCGGGGAGATGGCCACGGGTGTGGCCTGCCGGCTCTTCCGCGCCAACTTCCGGCGCATCCTGATGCTTGAGACCGCCTCCCCCCTGGCGGTCAGGCGGCGGGTCTCCTTCTGCGAGGCGGTCCACGAGCAGCGGATGACGGTGGAAGGGATCGAGGCGGTCAGGGTCTCCGGGGAAGCGGAGCTCCACGCGGCCTGGGAGGCCGGCAGGATCGCCGTCATGGTCGACCCGCGGGGGGAGAGCATCCGCCTCTATCGGCCGGACGTCCTGATCGACGCCACCCTGGCCAAACGGAACCTCGGCACCGCCATCGCCGACGCGCCCCTGGTCATCGCCCTCGGCCCCGGATTCCTGGCCGGCCGGGACTGTCACGTGGTGGTGGAGACCAACCGCGGCCACGACCTCGGCCGCCTGATAACGGAAGGGGAGGCCGAGGCGGACACCGGCATCCCCGGCGACATCGGCGGCCATACCAGGGAGCGGGTCTTGCGCGCCCCGGCAGACGGCCTGTTCACCAGCGCCAGGCAAATCGGCGAGCCGGTCCGGCAGGGGGAGCTGATCGGCCGGGTAGGTGAGGCCGAGGTGACCGCCCGGATCGACGGCGTCCTGCGCGGCCTGATCAGGCCCGATTCCATGGTCGGCAAGGGGCTCAAGATCGGCGACATCGACCCGCGGGGCGAAGCGGGCTTCTGCGACACCATCTCGGAGAAGGCGAGGGCGCTGGGCGGGGCGGTGCTGGAAGCTGTTCTGGCCGTTTATAACCGGGGATAGTCCTTTTGCCGCACGGTTCCCGTGACTCAAGGGGT
>JAMPXD010000074.1 GCA_023701365.1 Geobacteraceae bacterium | reverse complement strand
TCCGAGTCACCCAGCACCGCGGTCGGCAATTCCTCCCTGACGCTGATCCTGATCACCGCCAGGTCGGTCTTGGGGTCTTCCCCGACCACCTTAGCGTCGTAGACCTTCTCGTTGGAGAGCTTCACCTGGATGCTCTCGGCATCCCTCACCACATGGTCATTGGTGAGGATATACCCCTCCTTGTTGAGGATGAACCCGGAGCCCAGGCTGGTTTCCCGGCGGTAGCGGGGCTGCGGGACGCCGCCGAAAAAATCGTCGAAGAACGGGGAGAATTCGAAGAAAGGCTGCACCAGCTTTCTCTTGCTCACCGTGGAGATGTTGACCACCGCGGGGTGCACCTCCTTGACCAGGTTGATGAAGGCCTGCTGGGTGGCGAGGATGTCCTTCGGCACTTCCTTTACCGGCGCTTCGGCGGCCCCCTTGCGACTCGATTCGTAGAAGTACGGCTCTTCCTTCTTCTTGCAGCCGGCAAGGGGGAGGACGATCACCATCAGGACCATCAGGAGACGGGATAGGTTCATCGGAAAACCTCGCAATGGCGCTAATAAACTGAAATTACACAGATATTAGCCAAAAACCGCGGCCATGTCAACCCGCTTTGGCCCCCGGAAAAATCGCCCTTGACCTGTCGCTCTCTTTTGCATATAACTCCTTGTCATCCCCTGTCTCTCGGGAGGGGTGGGCAGGAGGGTGCAATGAACGATATCAAAGCGGAAATCAGGGAGCTCCGGCTGGGGGTGAAGATCAGGAAGCTGAGGCAGGAGCGGCGGCTCACCCTCCAGGAGCTGGCCGAGCTGACCGGCCTGTCCAAGCCGTTGTTGTCCCAGATCGAGAACGATCAGGTCACCCCTCCCCTTGCCACCCTGCTGAAGATAGCCAAGGGGCTGCGGGTGGGGATCCATTTCTTCTTCGAGGACGAGGGGGACCGGCGCAAGTACGTGCTGATCAGGGGGGAGGAGGGGGGGCTCAGCCAACGCCGCCCCAAAAGCGATGCGCCCCAGGGGTACCGCTACCGTTCCCTCGCCCCCGGCCTCAGGCAGAAGCAGATCGAGCCGTTCCTCGTCGAGTTCGAGCTGAAGGAGTGGGACGACAGCTGTTTTTACAACCATGAGGGGGAGGAGTTCCTCTACATCCTGGAGGGGGAGCTGGAGTTCCACTACGGCGATGAAGTGATGCGCCTCCTGCCAGGGGACAGCATCTTCTACGACTCCGCCATCCCCCACGGTTACCTGTCGATCGGCGCTGTCAGGGCGAGGGCAGTGGCGGTCCTCTACTCCAAGGAGTGATGGCCGGGGCGCGCCGTCACGGTTGCCGGCGCTTCTGCCGCCGCAGCAGCTCCCGCAGGACGTTCCTCGTCACTTCATCCATGTCGACAAAGCGGAGACCCATGGCCCCTTCCGGCTCCACGGAGCTCCAGACCACCTCTGCCGAGACGGTGACCGCTGCGGCCGACAGCGGGGTGAAGAACTGCAGCCTGACCATCCGCCCCGGTGCCGGCGGGTCGCTGCAACGGATGCTGACCCCGCCTTCGGAGACCTCGAAGGTGCCGCAGCCAACCGACTCGTCCGTTTCCATGAGCCAGCACTCCAGTCGCGCCGGCATCCGCTTGCAGGTACGTTTCTCCACTGCAGCCTCGCTTTCACGCCTCTTCGCAATCCTCGGGTGACCAGCTGTCCAGTTCGCCGTTCTCCAGCTCCACCTGGATGGTTGCCCCTTCCATGGTGCAGCCGAACGAGAGGCCGATCTCGCCGGTCTTCAGGTTCCGCAGCCTGACCCGTTCCTCCTTCCGTTCCGTCCTGTCGCAGACTCTGTTGTAGCCGGTTTTTTCCATAGCCTTCGCTCCTTGTAATAAAAACATCACTGACAAGGGTAGCACGGGCGGGGTCTTTTGCAAGCTCACCCTCCAGGGCTGTAAACAAAGTTGACGCGTAAACTGCGTTGACATATCAGTAAAGGCAATGCTGGTGCCGTATTGCCCGGTTCTCCCCGAATATGTGTAAACTTAGTTTACAGTTCGCCTTTCCCTTAGGGGTGGTTACTAGTGGGTAACGCATTGAAATGTCGGCTTTTATGGTAACGGCACGGTACTTGGAAGGTCTTTCTCAGCATGCAAATAGCGGAGGGGATCATGAAACGGGCTCTAATTCTGCTGGCGGTGGCAGGGCTGTATGGGACGGCGTACGGGGAAACCTACCACTGGGTCGATTCCCGGGGGATCATCCATTACACCCACAATAGCGCGGCGGTGCCGCAACAGTACCGGCACCAGCTCGACCACCGAGGGGTTGCCATCAATGACCCGGCGGTGCGCGCCTCCCTTGAGAGGGAGAGCAGACGTGCCCTGGCGATGCGGGAAGAGGCCCTGAAGATGGCCCGGGAGAGAGTTCTGAGGGAGGCGGAAGAGGCCCGGCAGAAGGGCTTGGCAGTACAGAAACCAAGCGAGGAAAAGAGGCCCGCCAGGGAGGCGATGGTCGGGAAGAGTTCCGGGAAACGGGCGGCGGCATCCGGGAAAAAGGCGCCGGCGCGGAGTCTTGCGGAGAAATAAAGGCACAACCTTCTGTTTTTCAATCGGCTGACCAGGCAATACCTACCCAAGAAGGCCCCCGTCGTTTCCGGCGGGGGCCTTTCTTGTCCCTACTTCCCGTTTTCCAGCGTGATCTCCCGGACCGGGCCCAGGGTAGCGAGGGGCTTGTCGAACTTCCGGTCGTTCCCCACCACCACCAGGACCATCGCCTCGGGGTGGAGGTATTTGCGCGCCACCCGGAGCACGTCATCCCTGCTGACCCGGGCGATGTTGTCCCGGTAGTTCTCCAGGTACCCCTCGGGATAGCCGAAGAACTCCAGGCGCGCCTGCTGGTTGACCACCACGTCGGGCTTGGTGAAGCCGAACATGAAGGAGTTGACGATGGCATCCTTGGCCAGGGCCAGCTCCTGGTCGGTCACCGGGGCGGCGGTCATGCCGGCGATGATGTCGCGCATCAGGGTGATCGCCCTGACGGTCGATTCCGATTTGGTCTCGGTTTCGGCGCCGAGGGTGCCGATGAAGCGCCGCCCCACGTCCAGGGAGCTGTCCACGTTGTAGGCGAGCCCCTGGTTGGAGCGGATCTCCTGGGTCAGCCGGGAGGTGAAGCCACCCCCCAGGATGTAATCCATCACCCGGAGCGCGTAGAGGTCAGGGTTGTTCTTGTCGATCCCCATCTCCCCCATCCGGATCACCGACTGGCTCACCTCTTTCCTGACGAACAGGGTCTCCGGTTTCACCTTGGCCGCCGGGGCGGCAACCGCCGGGAAGGCGACCTCCTCCCGCGGCCAGGAGCCGAACAGGGCGTTGAGCCGCGCCAGCATCTCCTCCTTGCGGAAGTCGCCCGAGACCGCCAGCATGATGCTGTTGGGGTGAAAGTAGCGCCGGTGAAACGCCACCAGGTCGGCGCGGCCGATGTTTTTCACCGTGGCGATGGTCGGCTGTCGCCCCAGCGGGTGTCCGGCGTAGAGGGCCTTGGCGAGCTCCCGGTCGGCAACCTCCTTCGGGTTGTCGTTCTGTCGGCGGATCGCCTCGACGGACTTGCTGACAGCGAGCTGCACCCGGTCCTCCCTGAAGGCGGGCGCCATCATGACCTGGGCGAACAGCTCCATGGTCCGGTCGAGGTTTTTCGCCAGGGTGGCCATGGAGACGTTCCCCGAATCGGCGCCGATGCTCGATTCGATGGCGGAGGCCATGAACTCCAACTCGGCGTCCAGCTGTTCCGGCGCCATCTCCCTGGTTCCGCCGCTCCGCATGACCGCCCCGGTGAGGCCTGCCAGGCCGACCTTTTCGGCCGGCTCATAGACGCTGCCGACGTTGATGTAGGCGGTCAGGTTGACCAGCGGCAGCTCGTGGTCCTCCAGCAGGTAGACCACCATCCCGTTGCCGAGGACGGCCCGCTCGCTCCGCGGGATCTCGAATTTCAGGGGGGGAAAGGTCATGGCGCGCGGGTCCACTCCCTTGCCGGGGGCGGCGCAGGAGGCGAGGAGCGCGGCGGTGATCAGGGTGCCGAAGAGCCTGGTGACAAAGAGCCTCGTGAAGATGATCATTGCTGCGCCCCCTCCTTCTTGGTGATGAAGCCGACCAGCCGGTTCTCCCTGGTGAAGTACTTTGCTGCCACCCGCGCCACGTCGGCGGGGGTGACGGCCGCCACCCGCCGGCGGTGCTCGATCAGGTAGCGCCACGAGCCGGTCACCGCCTCGTACTCGGTCAGGTTGCGGGCGAGTCCGCCGTTGGAACTCATCTGCCGGAACTCTTCATACTCCAGCCTGTTCAGGATCTGCTGCAGCTCCCGGTCGGTGACCGGTTCGCTCTTCAACCGTTCCAGCTCCTGGTAGATCGCCTCCTCCACCTCCTTGAGGGTATGGGGGGCGCGGGGGGTGGCATGGACCACGAACATGTTGGGATAGCGGCTTCCCGGCGCGGTGAAGGTGGAGGCCTCGGCGGCCAGCTGCTTCTCCACCACCAGCTTCTTGTAGAGGCGTGACGTCCTCCCCTCGGCGAGGAGCATGTCGATCACGTCGAACACGTACTCGTCCGGGTCGGGCAGGGTCGGCTTGTGGAAGCCGATCAGGAGCTGCGGCTCGGCGTCCCCGACGATCTCGACCCGTTTCTCCCCGAACTGGGGGGGCTCCTCCACCATGACCGGCCCGACCGGCGTCCCGGGCGCAATGGCGCCGAAGTACCGTTCCACCAGGGCGATGGTCGCGTCGCTGTCGATGTCGCCGACGATGGCGACGATGGCGTTGTTGGGGGCGTAGTATTTGCGGAGGAACGCCTCCGCCTTGGTGCGGGAGAGGTATTCGATGTCTGACATCCAGCCGATGGTCGGCTGGCCGTAGGGATGGGCGGCGAATGAGGCCGCCTGGAAGGTCTCCCAGAGCCTCCCCATCGGTTCCGCCTCGTAGGAGCGGCGCCGCTCCTCCATCACCACGTCCCGCTCGGTGTAGAATTCCCGGAGCACGGCGTTCTGCATCCGGTCCGACTCGATGGCGGCCCAGAGCTCCAGCTTGTTGGCGGGGAGGTTGATCAGGTAGGTGGTACCGTCCTTGCTGGTGAAGGCGTTGTAGCCGGAGCCGCCGTTTTTCGCGTAGATTATCGAGAATTCCTCCTTGACCACGTATTTCCCCGCCTCCGCCTCAAGCCGGTCGAGCTCCTTCTTGAGCCCGGCGATCCGCGCCCGGTCTCCCTGGCCCCGCTTGGCCTGCTCAACCATCAGGAGCTGGGCGGTCTCCTCGATCTTGTCCAGGATGCGCTTTTCCGCGGCGTAGTCGGTCGTGCCGAGGGTCCTGGTCCCCTTGAACAGCATGTGCTCCAGCAGATGCGCCAGTCCCCGTTCGTCGCTCCGCTCGTCCACGCTGCCGACCCGGAAGCGGATCCAGGCGGCGACCGTCGGTGAGGTGTGGCGCTCCACCAGCAGGAGCTTCATGCCGTTGTTCAGGGTGTGCTCCCTTACCTTATCCGCCAGCCCCGCGCCGAAGCAGGGGGGGGCGAGGAGAAGCAGGAGGGTGGCCAGGAAGAGCCAGTTCAGTCGTTTCATTGATTACCTCTTTTAATAAGGTGGTTAGCCTTTAGCCTTTAGCCTTGAACCTTCAGCCTGCCGTCCGCCTATTTCCCCAGGGTCTTCTGCCCCGGCTTCCACCCGAGCGGGCAGAGCTCGCCGGTCTGGAGCGCATCCAGGACCCGCATGGTCTCCTCGATGCTCCTGCCGACCGAGAGGTTGTTCACCGACAGGTACTGCAGCACCCCCTTGTCGTCGATGATGAAGAGCCCCCGCATGGCGACCCCCTCGCGCTCGTCGAGGACCCCGTAGTCCCGTGCCGTCTCCTTCTTCAGATCGGACAGGAGGGGATATTTCAGCTCCCCCAGGTCGCCCCGCTCGATCCACGCCTTGTGGGACCATTTGCTGTCCACCGAGGCGCCCAGGATGACGGTGTTCTTCTCCTTGAAAAGGTCGAACGCCTCGTTGAAGCCCCTTATCTCGGTCGGGCAGACAAAGGTGAAGTCGAGGGGGTAGAAGAAGAGGATTAGCCACTTGCCGCGGTATTCGGCGAGGCCCACTCTCCTGAATTCCTTGCCGAGCACCGCGTCCAGGGTGAAGTCCGGGGCCGGCTCCCCCACCCGCGCCACCGTTTTCTGCGCCATCGGCTGATGCAGGCGGGGCGGCCCGGATTCCGCCGCGCAGGGCGTGAGCCCCACCCCGGCAAGCCCGGCGACCAGGAGTGCCGCCGCGAGGGGCGGCAGCAGCGCTTTTCCGATTACGTTCACGTTTCGTATCCCTTCAGTCCATGGTCTGGGGCCCCTTCGGGGCCGAAGCAGTAACACTATAACCACAAGCCGGCGAGTTTGCAATACCGGACGCGTCCGCCGCGAAAAAGGTTCTCCTTTCCGCGATTTTGTGGTAGAAAAAGCTGGCAGGGAATGATCACCTTACAAAGGAGCGTGCGATGAGCGAAGAGAAAAATCCCCGGGTCCTCATGGAGACCTCGATGGGGAACATCACGATCGAACTGTTCAGGGACAAGGCCCCCATAACCGTGCGGAACTTCCTCTCCTACGTGAAGGACGGGTTCTACGACGGCCTCATCTTTCACCGGGTCATAGCCAACTTCATGGTCCAGGGGGGCGGGATGGACGAGAACATGCAGCCGAAGAAGACCAAGTTCGCCATCAAGAACGAGGCGACCAACGGCCTCAAGAACAGCCGGGGCACCCTCGCCATGGCCCGGACCGCCGTGGTGGACAGCGCCACCGCCCAGTTCTTCATCAACGTGGTGGACAACGCCTTCCTCGACCACCGGGGAAAGACCCCCGAGCTGTTCGGCTACGCGGTGTTCGGCCAGGTGACCGACGGGATGGAGGTGGTGGACGCCATCCGGCAGGTGAAGACCGGCAACAAGGCCGGCCACGGCGACGTGCCGCTGGAGCCGGTGTTCATCAGGTCGGTGAAGCTCTGCGAGGAGTGATGGGCAAGGGATGAGGCGTGAGGAGCAAAAGAGGCCGCCGGCATGACCGGCGGCCTCTTTTTTTTACCAGTTCTCCCCGAGCAGCTCGAAATGCGCCTTGGGATGGGCGCAGGCCGCGCACTTCTCCGGGGCACCATTCCCCTCGTGGAGGAAGCCGCAGTTGCGGCAGCGCCAGGTCGTCGGCTCGTCCCGCTCGAACACCCTGCTCGTCTCGATGTTGGCGAGCAGCGCCAGGTAGCGCTTTTCATGCTGCTTTTCCGCAATGGCGATGGCGCTGAAGATCGCGGCGATCTCGTTGAAGCCCTCTTCCGTTGCCGTCTTGGCGAAAGACGGATACATGGTGGTGTGCTCGTAGTTTTCGCCCCCTGCCGCCTCCCGCAGGTTGTCGGCGGTGCTGCCGATTTTCCCCGCCGGAAAGGCGGCGCTTATCTCCACCTCTCCCCCCTCCAGCAGCTTGAAGAGCCGCTTGGCGTGCTCCCTCTCCTGGTTGGCGGTCTCCTCGAAGATGTCGGCCATCTGCACGTACCCTTCTGCTTTCGCCTTGGCCGCGAAATATGTGTAGCGGTTGCGCGCCTGGCTCTCCCCGCAGAATGCGGTCAGGATGTTCTTTTCCGTTCTTGTTCCCTTCAGCGACATGACTGTCTCCCTCAGATGGATTGGCGTTGTGTTGCCTGAGCCGGCCGTCTTTCTCAAGCCGCCCCCCCCACGGTGATCTCCGAGATCAGCAGGGTCGGCTGGGCGTCGGCCACCGGCACCCCCTGGCCATCCTTGCCGCAGGTGCCGATGCCGAAGCCGAGGTCGCTGCCGACCCTGCTGATCCGTCTCAGCACCTCCGGGCCGTTGCCGGTGAGGGTGGCGCCCCGGACCGGCGCGCCGATCTCGCCGTCTTCGATCAGGTACCCCTCCGACACCTCGAAGACGAAGTCGCCGTTCACCGTGTTGACCTGGCCCCCCCCCATCTTCCTGACGAACAGCCCCCGCCCGGCCTCGCGGACGATCGACCCGGGCTCCGTCTCCCCCGGCGCGATCAGGGTGTTGGACATCCGGACGATCGGCCTGGACTGGTACGACTCTCTCCTGCCGTTGCCGGTGGAGGCGCAGCCGTCCTTCATGGCGGTCAGCCGGTCGTAGAGATACCCCTTGAGGATGCCGTTCTCAACCAGCACGGTCCTTTGGCCGGCCGTCCCCTCGTCGTCGAAGGAGAAGGAGCCGCGGGCGTGGGGGATGGTGGCGTCGTCGAGCACCGTCACCAGGGGGGACGCCACCGCCGTGCCGACCTTGCCGGCATAGACCGAAAGCCCGGTCTGGGCGAGGTCCGCCTCCAGGCCGTGACCGATCGCCTCGTGGACCATGGTTCCCCCGGCCTCGGCGGAGAGGACCACCGGCATCATCCCCCCCGGCGCCTTGCGGGCCGAGAGCATCATGACCGCCCGGCGGGCCGCCGCCAGGGCGATCTCCTCCGGTCCCCGCTCCCGGAACAGCTCGAAACCGCGGAACGCTCCCACCGGCTCGTAGCCGGTCTGGATCACCTCCCCCTCGGCCGCCACCACCTGGGCCATGAAGAGGGTGCCGGTGCGGCAGGTCTCGGTGAACTCGCCGAGGGAGTTGGCGCTCTGGATCTTCACCTCCCCGTCCCGGTAGACCACCATCACCTGGCGCACCCGTCCGTCCGCCCCCCGGGCGGCCCGCTCCCCCCTGTTGACCAGGAGGACCTTCTCCTGCAGCCCGACCCCTGACGGCGGCATTTCGATGGGGAAGCCGGCGCCGACGACCTTCTGCCGCATGTCGATGGCGCGGTCGAAGACCTTCCCCCTGACCGCCCGGCTGACCGTATCAGCCAGGGAGAGGAGGGCGGTCTCGGTCGTTTCGTTGGTATAGGCATAGGCGGTCCGCAGATCGGAGATGACCCGGATTCCCACCCCCCGGTCGGTGGCGGCGAGGACCTTCTCGATCTTGCCGTCCTCGCAGACCACCGCGGTGGAGGCGCCCTCCTCGAAGTAGATGTCGGCGAACTCGCCGCCGCCGGCCAGCGCCCGGCGGAGAATCCCGGAAACGTCAAGGTTGTCAAGCATTGTTGTTACCTCCTCCTGTGGCATGGCCCTCACCCTATCCCTCTCCCAAAGGGAGAGGGGACACATTTCACCCTCTAGAGGGTGGCCAAAGGCCGGGTAAGGGCGGGGGCTCCGTCTCGGTCATCGCTATCTCGCCCCGGAGCGCCTCGATCAGACCATCCAGATCAGCGGCAAGGGAGGGGAGGGTGGTCAGGCTTACCAGGGTCTCCTCCCTCGTCACGGTGCTCAGGGTCGCCAGACCCTCGTAGGCCTCGACGACGAATTTAAGATAGGCCAGATCGCGGCGGTCAAGCCGGAAGTATCTCCTGCACGGAACAAACGCGCGTCTCTCCTCAATGGGCATACCGGTTACATACCATGCGCATCCCGAGAAAACAACCGAAATGTAGGGCGCCCCGGCTGCCTGCCTCACCCCTTTTCGCCCTGTTTCCCGCAGTATCCCTGGAGCGCAACCCTGCCGGCCCGGCCCGGGAGCTCCCCCATGGCGAGGGGGGCGTCGGCGGCGTTGCGGCCGTATTCCTGCGCCGCTGCCGCCAGGGTCAGGAAGCGGGCGCCGCGGGCCAGCAGGCGCTCCAGCAGGTCGGCAAAGGAGGTGGCAAGGCTCCTTCCCTCCATCTCGGCGTGGATGGTGTGGACGTTCAGCCCCGGCCTGACCAGCGTCAGGTAGTGGTCGTTGATGGTCTCGGCGGTGATGCCGTTCTCACCCAGCAGTTCATCGGCGGTCGGCCAGGTGGTGGGGATCTGCAAGGTCCTGAAGCGCCTCCCCTCCATGACCGGGAAAAAGGGTCTAATGCCCCTGCTGTCGCTGCAATAGTCGAGCTGCATGGCGTCCTGGATCTCCAGGGAGTCTGGCGACACCGTCCACCCCGGCGCAGCGGTGGCCCGGGTCCGACGGCCAAGGATGTCCTGGAACAGGGCGCTGGCCCGCCCCAGTTCCAGGGCGGTCATCGGCTTGGGGAGCCAGGGGAGGAGGTCGTGCCACTTCACGTGGTCCCAGCAGTGGAGCCCCACCTCGTGCCCCATCGCTTCAGTGCGGCGCAGGATTTCGGGAAAGGAGGCGGCGATCTGCGGCGGGGGGAGGAGGGTGCCGTAGAGCAGGGTCTTCAACCCGCAGGCCGAGTGGGCGCGGGTCCGGAGCATCTTCCTGAGGAACCCCTTGCGGGTGAAGATGCGGCGGAGCGCCTTCCCCGAGTTGTCGGGGCCCATGGAGAAGTAGAAGGTGGCGCGGATGCCGAACCGCCCCAGGATTTCCAGCAGGCGCGGCACCCCGTCGCGGGTGCCGATGTAGGTGTCGACGTCGATTTTCAGGGCGATTATGGGCTGGTCCATGGTGTCTGCACTCTACCCTTATCTTGATGGGAAGACAAGGGGGATTATCGGCAGGACGTAGTACCTCACAGCGGCGGTGTGCCGATTATCCGCACCATGGGGCCGTAGTCGATCCCCGAGTCGGGATGGGAGCCGATGACCCACTGGTAGAGCCTTTTGGCGTCCTCCAGGAGCGGCTCCGTCAGTTCATGGCAGTATGGCTTGTGCATCTTCCGGTCGTGGCGGCTGTAGTACTCCCGCTGCATCTCCTTGTCGTAGAGGCCGATGCAGCCGTGGGAGGCCGGGTGGCCGGGGAGGTCGCGGCCATGGAGCCAGTACGAGGGCCAGGTATCCTTGCTCTTGTCGACGAAGAACCTGAGCCCGTAGTGCATCGGGTAGGGGCGGCCGATTTCCTCGCCCCAAGTCGTACTTGCATGTAAGGATGATTTATGGGATATTGTGTTCATGATAAGTGATAATTTAAAATACGTTATTCGTCAATTCGTCGAAAGAACATTGCCGAACTGTAGACCACGGGAGCTGATTCTCCCCACCGGCACGGGCAAAGTAGTCGGTCTGGCCGGTGTAAGACGTTCCGGCAAGACGTTTTTGTTCTTTGATGCCATTCAGAAACTTGCGGCGCAGGGGGTGGATCGGCGGCGGATCGTCTATCTGAATTTTGAGGATGATCGCTTGCATCCTATCCGGGCTGAAGAGCTGGATATGATTCTGCGCTGCTGGCGTGAGGTATTTCCGGAGACGGTTGGGCAGCACACCTATCTCTTTCTTGATGAGGTGCAGAACGTGTCCGGTTGGGAGCGGTGGGTACGACGGCTCTGTGATACGGAGGACGTGGAGGTGTTCGTCACCGGCTCCTCATCGCACCTTCTCACGCGCGACCTGGCCACGGCCCTGCGGGGACGCAGCATCACGCTGGAAGTGTTTCCCCTTTCATTCCGGGAGTATCTGGCGTTCCGGCAGATCGAGATAGTCTTGCACAGCGCGGATAATGAGAGCCTCATTCGCCATGAACTGGAGTCGTATCTGTTCTGCGGCGGTTTTCCGGAGATCGTGCTGGCTGATGAGACGCTCAGGCCGTTGATTCTGGAGGAGTACTCATCCCTGATGCTCTACCGGGATGTGGTGGAACGATATGGGGTACGCAACGAGAAGCTGATGCGCGAACTGCTCAGGCACTGTTTCCGCAACACCGGCTCACTCCTGAACGTGAGCAAACTGCACCGGGACTTGACGTCTCAGGGGATTACCGTTTCCAAGAACACACTTTTCGATTATCTCGGATACCTTGAGGATGCCTTTCTGGTATTCCTGCTGCCGAAAAGGGAGGCCTCGCTCCGGAAACAGGAGCATAACCCGAAGAAGCTGCATGTGATCGACACGGGTCTGATAGCCGCCTTCCAGGCCTTTCCGAACCGCGACCTGGGTCACAAGCTGGAGACCGTGGTGTTCCTGGAAAACCGGCGCAAGCGCAAGGATCTCTTCTACTACGCAAACGGCAGTGAGGTGGATTTGTGTGACGCCGAGGGGAAATTGTTCGTTAACACCTGCTGGAGCCTGGCTGATCCTGAAACGCTCCGCCGGGAGAAGGCGGCCATGGAGTTTGGCGTCAATCAATGGCCGGACGCTGATGGGAGGCTGCTCTTTCATGAATACGCGCCCGGACTGGAGCAGTCGGCGCCGGGTGTGTTGGCCGCCTGGAGGTATTTGCTGCAATTGTAAGAACAACTCTTGCGTAGGTAATATCCAATAGTTGCATGGTCTAAATCAACCAACAAACAACGTCCCCTTTGCCCCCATGGAGGTATTTGCTGCAATTGTAAGAACAACTCTTGCGTACGTAATATCCAATAGTTGCATGGTCTAAATCACCAAATCAACTACGTCCCCTTAGCCCTTACGGGATTTACGCTTTTATGATTTACAGCATTTTTTGTACTTTTTTCCGCTACCGCAAGGGCATGGATCATTTCGACCTATTTTCCCACTGTCTTGTTTAGCCTTCTCGATTCTTTTGGTCCTTAAATCTTCAGCCATTGTTTTTAGTGTGGCTAGTTCTGCCATAGGGATGTCATTAAGATTCAAGAAGTCAAAATTTACATCAGATAGGGTTCCATCACTATCGTAGGAAAGCTCAAGGCGCAATCGCTCCTTGTCATTTGTGACAAGCATTGTTGCATATGAATGCTCATTTACAAGCTTCTCGTTTCGCTCAATCTGGCCTTTCTGCCAGCAGAACATGGTGATGTTTTGGTTGCCGTAAATTGAAAGTGGCTGTACACGCCCTAATTTTGATTGCAACGCTAACGATTTATCAATGTTTGAAGCTATTGAATTACGCCAATCGCCACCAGAATCAAGAATCATACTGGCGACTTTTCTTTTACCAGGTTTTGTGTGAGCGGCTAACAAATTAACAATCTCTTCAAGACGGCCCGGCATTTTCTGCTTCAACAGACTTTTTGTGGAAGGGTCTAACATCTTTTCAAAATAATACCGGTCTATGTCTGATCTGTATCCATACCATGTAATTGAATCCATGCTCTTAAAACTTTTTACATATTCGGCATAAACATTGTGTTTGATGTATAACCCGAGGTGGTCTAACTCATCATCGGTGCGAATAAGGTCTGAATGAAATGCACGCATTCTCTGCTCGACAAAATGGAGGAAAACCAGCGGATTGCCGAAAACATCAGAATAAACGCGCAGGTCATCAATAGATATTGACCATATCGGATCAGTTCCAACATCAATACCGATTTTCTTTAAATGTTGTACCTGTGCTGCAATTTCCGTAAATGGATCGAGTGTTACAGCGCATACTGTGACATGTTCAAAATGTTTACCATAAAGCTTTCCGATTTCCTTATGATCTTCATTGTAAAGCAGCACTTCATCATTGCTTCGCATGTACTCCAAAAAGCGTTTCCCTTGTTCAGCAGGCTTATGAACAAGATTTTTTAGCGATTCAATATATGCGGGAAAATCCGTAGTTGGAGGAGTATATGTAAAGGCTCCGGCTTTAACCTCGACTATGAATAGATGGTCTTCGTAGATTATAAGGGCATCAGCCTCACACCACTGCTTCCCGCTGGTAGGTGAAGTCTGCCATCGATAGTAAACGGAATGATAAACTTGAGCATCAGGCAGCAATATTTTAAATAAGTTAATGGGGATTTGCTCGGATAGCTCCTTTTGCTTATCATTCCAAATCTTGGCATATTCCGGTTTTCTATTGGTTGCAATACGCTGGATGATTCTATACAAGTTGTCAAACAGGCTGTAGGTTTCAAAGCAGTAATAGTGTTCATTGAGTTTGATAAACGGGAACCTAAATACAGGCCATATACGCAATGGCCATCCTTTAAACGGCCCATCTGCAAAAAAATCAGTGTCTTGACCAGGCTTCAGGGAAAGATCTTCGAGAAATACTTTTGGCAATCGCGTAATTTTTTCGAGATCAAATAAATCGAATCCGAAGAATCTTCCAAAAACATCATTACGTAACTCTTCCCAATTATTTTCTTCAATTACCTGATTCATCAATTCAGGCAGCCCCTTTTTCTCTACCGATGATTGTGTAACTTTATCTGATAATTTGGCACAAGTCATATCTTTAAAATAAATTAAGTCTTGAGTTGCTTTTGGTATTCCTTGTGTTGCTGTCTCCAATAGTTTTTGTAAAGATTCGATAAGTTCATTTACACCTATCCCATATACTTCTTTCAAAATATCATCGTGAGGTGTCAAAACTTCATGGTAAAAAGGAATTTCATTTGGCACGTAACGTTTACCCCTGACGTTGCACCACATCATTTGGGCCTTGAAATAAAATTCATCGAACTCGGCGGGTGTCAAGGTAGTTGTCGCCTCCGTCGAATATTTATGCGGCGTCAAGAAGTTCGATTTCCGCCGTTGGTTCCGGGTTAAGGTAAACCGTCTCCACGGGGTTCCAGTTCCGGATGTTTCGAGACCAGCGGTTCGGGTTCTTCAAGCGAGCCTCTTCATAGAGACTGCGGCGGTTTGCCAGGATGGCTTTCTCTCGCCCGAAGTGGCGGTCGTCCGGGGTAACGAAACGAATGCCGCTGTGCAGATGCTCCGTGTTATACCAGTCAACGAATCCATCAACCCAAGTCTGGGCCGCGGCCAGACTTGAAAAAGGCCGACTCGGATAACCAGGTCTATATTTCATAGTTCGGAACAGCGCTTCTGAGTAGGGGTTGTCATCGCTGACCTGTGGCCTGCTGAAGGAAGGAACAACACCCAGGCGCTGGAGAGTAGCCAGCATGGTCGCCCCTTTCATCGGGCCGCCGTTGTCGGAGTGAAGGACCAGGCCTTCAGGGTCTATACCAAGCCTGAGACAGGCTTTCAGAAACAGCTTGGCGCTATAGTCGTTGGATTCTTTTAAAAACACCGTGGACGCTACGATCTTGCGGCTCCAGACATCCATGATCATGTAGAGATAAAAGAACTGTCCAAGAATCGGGCTCTTCAAGTAGGTGATATCCCATGACCAGACCTGGCAAGGCCCGGTAGCCACATGTTCTTTTGGCTTGCGGCTGGTTGCGGGGCGGGAGGGTTCCCGGTGAGTAATCAGCCCATCGTCTCTGAGCACCCGGTAGAAACTCGATTCCGACGCTACGTATATTCCCTGATCGGCCAGTTGCGGCACGATCTGTTTCGGCGAAATATCCCGAAACGCCGGGGAGTTTGCGATCTCGATGATGTTCTGCCGCTCTGCCGGGGCCAGTTTGTTTGCCGGATCGGTACCCGGCCCACGCCGTCGATCCGCTCCATCATCCCGGAGATTCCACCGCTGGAACGTGCGAATGCTCAGCCCGACGGCGTCAACGGCCGCTTCGAGTCTCGCTCCGGAATTAGTGGCCTCTTTAATAAGTTGCCCGATCATCTGCCGCTCTTCTTGTCCGTGGGCTCGTCCTCGCCCCCCCAGATCGATTGGACTTTTTTTTTGAGGATCAAAATCGCGGCAGCCTCGGCCAATGCTTTGTCTTTGCGCAGTAATTCTTTTTCCAGTACGTGAATTCTCCGGGTTTCCTCCGATGTTTTTGAGGAAGGCCGAGCCGGTTTTTGCAGCCCCGAAAGCATCATGCTGCGCCATTCGCGTAACTGTGCTTCATGGATTCCATTGCGGCGCAGGAAGGCGCCAAGTTGATCTTCGGCAACCGTCTCGGCTTCGATGACGATCTTGAGTTTTTCCTCGGCAGACTTGTCTTGGGGGCGTTTTGGGGACATTGTTCTCCCTGGTTCTTCAGAAATTGAGGAGTTGCCGGATTCATCCACGACATTTGCGTCTCGCAGCCAGCGCGACAGTGACTGTTGGGGAACGCCCACTTCTCGGGCTAGAGCGGAGGCCGAGATGCCATTAGGGCAGGCCATCTTGCGAACCATGTTGGACTTGAATCCTTGTGAGTATGTCATTATAGATCCTTGCTGCCCCCAGATGTTGAAAAAATACGGGTCGTCGGCTATCGCCGTCCCCGGTCTTCCGAGCTGAATCGCAAGCTCGCTACGCTCGTTGCGATTCAGC
>JAMPXD010000073.1 GCA_023701365.1 Geobacteraceae bacterium | reverse complement strand
TTCCAGGATGTCCCGCAGCTGCTCGCTCTGGGTGGGGCTGTCTTCGATGATCAGTATTTCCATGTCGGTCATGACGCTTTCTTCCTTGGTGCTCGCCTTCGTCTTGCTATCCATTGTTCCCCGCCGTAATGCCCTGGTTCCAGGCGGGTTTGTTCGTCAGGCGGGCCAGCGTTGCGGCGATCCGGTCCGGGGGGAGGACATAGTCCGCCGCGCCGATCCGGACCGCTTCCGCCGGCATGCCGTAAACGACCGAGCTCGCCTGGTCCTGGGCGATGGTGACTGCCCCCTTCTGCTTCAGCAGCAGCAGCTCGTCAACGCCGTCCCGTCCCATCCCGGTGAGGAGCACCCCGGCCGCGTTCCTGCCGTAGACCTCGGCAACGGAGCGGAACAGGGAGGAGACCGACGGCCGCAGCCCGTTGTCTGGGGGACCGCCCCCCAGCCTGAGCCGTCCCCCAGCCTCCACCAGCAGATGGAAGCCGTCCGGAGCGACATAGGCACGGCCGGGGAGGATCAGCTCGCCGTGACAGGCGACCCGGACCGGCAGGGGGGAGGTGAGGGCAAGCCACTCCGCGAACCCCCGGACGAATCCCGGCGCCATATGCTGGACGATCAGGACCGGCACCGGGAAATGCCCGCCCAGTCCCGTCAGGACGGTCTGGATGGCCATCGGCCCGCCGGTCGAGGCGCCGATCGCCACCAGCTGCGGCTGTCCCGCCGCCTCTGCGCCTCGCCGCGCCGCAGCCCGGGGAGATGGCAGCGCCTTGCCGCCGCGCGGCCATCGTTTCACCACCTTGATTTCCGACATCAGCTTCACCATCAGGACCAGCGAGGCCACCTCCCGCTCGTGGTCGGGATGGCCGGCGCCCCTCGGCTTCGCCAGGGCGACCAGGGCACCCGCCTCCATGGCGCGAAACGAGGTCAGCACCTCCTCCGGATCGAGGTTGCCGCTCACGATGACGATCGGCACCGGATGGTTCTCCATGATCGTGCGGGTGGCGTCCAGGCCGTTCATCAGCGGCATGTAGATGTCCATGGTGACCACGTCCGGGTTCAGCCGCTCCACCGCCGCGATCGCCTCCTGGCCGTTCGCGGCGGTGCCGACCACCCTGATCCCGGGGTCGGCGCTGAAGATCTGCTCCAGGAAAAGCCGCACGCTGGCTGAATCATCGACGATCAGCACCTTGATCATGGATTCATCCTGAAAACGGCATTTGCTGCCACAGAGGACACAGAGAGCACAGAGAAATCAAAGGATTGGGCAATGCTTTGGGAAAACCCGTCTGGTGAAATTTCAGAACTTAACAAAAGTACTGTTTTTCCTCTGAGTCCTCTGTGATCTCTGTGGCTGACTGCCTTTATCAGGTTCATATGAGCCTCTTGACCACTTCCAAAAGGTTACTCTGATCGAAGCTGCTCTTGACGATGTAGGCGTTCGCCCCCGCCTCGACCCCCCGCTCCCGGTCCTCCCGGGAATCGAGGGAGGTGACCAGCACCACCGGCAGCTCGGCGAGCTCCCGGGCCGCGCGGATCCTTGCGGTCAGTTCGAAGCCGTTCAGCCGCGGCATGTCCACGTCCGACACCACCAGGTCGATCTCCTCCGTCTTGAGCTGGGTCAGGGCGTCGATGCCGTCCACCGCCGAGCTGGTGCGGTAGCCGGCGCTCTCCAGGATGTTCTTCAGCAGCGTCCTGGCGGTGATGGAGTCCTCGACGATCAGCACCGATTTGCGGGGCGCCTCCCCCCGCTCCGCCGAATGCGCGGCGGCTGAAGGGAGACCGGCCCCCTTGACCGCGGACTTCAGCAGGTCGCCGGGATGAAGGATGGTCGCGATCCTGCCGGTGCCGAGAACCGTCGCCCCGGCGATGTTGCGCACCCGGGAGAGCTGCGGCCCGAGGCTCTTCACCAGCACCTCCTGTTCGTCGAGGATCGCGTCCACGCCGATGGCGATCCGCCGGGCCCCGCTGCCGATCACGAACAGCGGGATCAAGCCGTCGTCGCCCCCCTTGCCGGTGCGGGGGATCTGCAGGAGATCGGCGAGGCGGGCGAACGAGACCGCCTTTCCCCCCAGCTCCACGGTTTCCCTGTTCTCCACGGTCCTGAGCGCGCTGCCGGGAATTCTGGCGACCGTTTCCACGCCGGCCGCGGGGACGACCAGGGTCTGGTCCCCCGCCCGGACCAGCACCCCCCGGAAGGTCGACAGGGTCAGGGGGAGCACCATCCTGAAGGTGGTGCCGCTCCCCGGCGCGCTCAGCAGCGTCACGGTGCCGCCGAGGTTCTCCACCTTCTCACGGACGATGGCAAGGCCGAGCCCCCTCCCCGAGATGTCGGTGATCAGGGGGGAGGTGGATAGCCCCGAGCGGAAGGCGAGCTCCAGCAGCTCCTCTTCCCCCAGCCGCCCCGCTCCATCGGGCGGGACGATCCCCTGGCGGATCGCCGCCTCCGCCAGCCGGGCCGGGTCCATCCCGCCGCCGTCGTCGCCGACCACGATCTCGATCCGGCCGGAGTCGAGGAGCGACACCGTCACGGTGATCCGGCCGCGCTCCGCCTTGTTTCGCAGCCTGCGCGCGGCGGGCTTTTCGATGCCATGGTCGACACTGTTGCGGATCAGATGGATCAGGGGGTCTTTCAGCTCCTCCAGGACCCGCCTGTCGATCTCGACGGTTTCCCCGCTGACCGCCAGCTCCACCTCCTTGCCCTGCTCCCGCGCCAGGTCGCGGGCCATCCGCGGCAGCCCCGCCAGCACGGTGGCACAGGGGAGCATCAGCGCCTCCTTCAGGTCATCGAGGAGGGTATCGACCATCCCCCCCAAGGTATGGCGGTCGCCGGCGGCGGCGGTCGCCAGCTGCGCCACCCTCCCTTCCAGGGATTTGATGGTGCTGTGACTCCATTCGCAGAACTCCAGGAGCTTCCCCAGCGGCCCGGCCTGGTCCTCCCGGGCCATGGCGGCCCGCGCTTTCCGGGCCTGGCGCAGGGCCGGCCGCACTTTTTTCCACTCCTTTTCCCACACGGCCAGGGCGGCACTTACTTCGCCGAGCTCGACGGCGCGCTGGCGGGCCGCCAGTTTGGCGGTCACCATCTCCTCCGCCTGGCGCAGCACCGAATCGAGCCTGCCGGCGGAAATCCTGACAGTATCTGCCGGGGAGGCCTTCTCCTGAGGAGGATATTCCCTCGCCGCCGGCGAAGGCGGCGGCGGCGCAGCCGGCGCGCCGGCCACCGCCTTCTCCAGGCTCAGGACCAGCTCCCTGACCCGGGATTTCCCGGCGGGGTCCGGCTCCGCATCGACGGGGAGGAGCCGCCTGTCGATAAAGTCGATGGCCCGGTGGAGCAGATCGAACAGGGCCGGCGATGGGGCGCCCTGTTGCTGTTTCAGAATGGTGAAGACGCTCTCCATTGCGTGGCAGAGCGACTCGATCCCGCTCATGCTGACGGCGCGGGCCGCCCCTTTGAGGCTGTGCGCCTCCCGGAAGACCGCCTCGACGATCTCCCGCCGCTTCTCCTCCACCCCTTCCTGCTCCAGCTCGATCAGGCCGGCGGAAATGGCGGCGAGACGCTCTTTGGTCTCGACCCGGAAGGTCGCCACGAGCCTCTTGTTAAAATCACTGGTCATCGGATTCCCTTGTAGGGGCAAACCTTGCGTTTGCCCGAATGCGGGCGATCACAAGGATCGCCCCTACAGCCTGAACCGCTCCACCAGCTGTTTCAGCCGCTGCCCCAGCTCGTGCAGGTTCTGCGCCGACTGCTCGGCCTGCTGGGTGCTGGTGACGCTCAGGGTGCTGGCATCCTTGATGTTGTCGATCGCCAGGGCCACCTGGTCCATCCCCACCATCTGCTGCTGGCTGGCCGAGGCGATCTGGGTGGAGGCGCTGGCCGACACGCCAATGCTGTCCGCCAGGAGCCGGATCGCGTCGCCCGCCTCGGCCGACTGTTTCTCCCCGGCCTCCACCGCCTTGCTCCCCTGCTCGGTTGCCATCACCGCGGCGTTGGTCGCCTTCTGGATGTCGTTGAGGATGGTCCGCACCTGGGCGGTCGCCTGCTTCGACTGCTCGGCGAGGCTCCTCACCTCCTGGGCCACCACGGCGAAGCCCTTGCCGTGCTCGCCCGCCTTGGCCGCCTCGATGGCGGCGTTGACCGCCAGGAGGTTCGACTGCTCGGCCAGGTCGTTGACCGTGGCGATGATCTCGCCGATCGCCTGGCTCTGCTCGGAGAGGCTGACGATGCTCTCGGCGATGGTCTCCATCTGCTCCCTGATCCGGTTCATCCCCAGGACCGCGTCTTCCACCGATTTCTTCCCGTTCTGGGACACCTGCAGCGAATTCTGGGCGCTGTCGGCGACATGGCGGGCCTTCTGGGCGGAGAGCTGGGTGGTCTGCTTCACCTCCTCGACGGTGACGGTCGTCTCGTTTACCGCCGAGGCGGTTTCCGCCGCGCTGGAGGCGATCTGGGTGGTCGAGGCGAGGATCTCGCCGGCGGAGGCGGCGAGCACGTTCACCCCCTCCTGGATCGCCAGGGTCTGGGAGCGGAGGTTCTCCACCATACGGCGGAAGGTCTCCAGCAGGGTGGCCAGCTCGTCCCGGCCGGCGGTGGCGGGCACCGTGACGGTCAGGTCTCCCCCCGCCACCCGCTCCGCCAGATGGACGGCCTGCGCCAGGGGGAGGGTGATGCTGCGGGTGAGGAAAATGGCGATGACGATGGCGAAGATGACCGCCGCTATCTTCAGCGCCAGGATGAGGAGGTACGACTGCCGGGCCGCTTGCTGCGACTCCTGGAAGAACGAGGCCGCCTTACTGTCGGCGAAGGTGAAGATGTCGGCCATCTCCTTTTCCAGGGCGGCGTACCGGCTGGCTTCGAGAGCCGCCAGCAGTTGCGCCGCCGCGTCGTGCCGGTTCGCCTTGACCGCGGCAATGACCTGGTCGCGCCCCCCCTTCCATTCCTCGTAGAGCTTTAAGACGTCGTCAACATCGCCCCTCTTGCCGAGGAAGCGCTCCTTGACCACCTCCATGTTGCTGATGAACTCCTTCTCGAAGCCGTCCATCTCCTTGAGATCGGCGCTTGCCGTGGCGCTCCCTTTGGCGAGTACGGCATCCTTCAGCTTGTAGTGCATCTTGGTGAAGAAGAGGTTCGCGTCGCGCACGCTCTTCCTGACGGCAAAGGGGTGCTCGTACAGCTGGGTGGTGCGGCTCGCCACATAATCCAGCCTGTTCAGGGCGTATACCCCGGTGATGACCATGAGCGCGACGATCAGCGCGAAGCTCCCCCACAGTCTGGTCCTGATCTGGAATCTATCGAACATTCCGTTCCCCCCTCCTCGAATGGCCTTCAGCCTTCAGCCTGGTTTCTCAATCCTCGATCTCTTCATGGACGATGATCTTCCTGTCCCCGATGAGCTTTGCCCCGTCCAGCACCACCGTCCGCCCGCTGGTCACCCCCCGCAGGTACTCTTCCCTGATCCCGGTGAGGGTGGGGAGCGACGGCTGCAGCTCCGCCAGCGGAATGGTCCGGACCCCGCAGATCGCGTCCGCCAGGATGCCGAACTCCATCCCCCGGTCATGGACGATGATCACCCTGTTCAGTTCGGTCAGCCCCTTTGCCGGCAGGTCGAAGAACCGCTTGATGTCGATGACCGACATGATCCGGCCGCGGACGTTGGTCAGGCCGAGGACGAACGGCGGGGTGCAGGGGACCGGGGTGAGATCCCTGAGCGGCAGGGTCTCGCGGACATACGACATCTCGACGGCGTACGTTTCGTACGCCAGGAGAAATTCCAGGACCTCGAGGGATTCCCCCGTTTCGGCCTCGTCGGGTTCCCGGGCCAGCGCCTTTGCCCTGGCCCTGAGGACTCTCTTCTCCTCGGCAGGGGTCAACTCCCCGCTGCCGGCAATTGTCTCTGATTTTTTCCGTTTCCGCTCCATCGGCCGTTTCCTTTCGCCTTACTTTAGCCGGCGGCCCGCACCATGGTCGCCGCGATGATCTCGCCGAGCCGGCGGGCGCTCATCCCGTCCGAGCCGGGCAGCATGTCTTCAGGGCCGTATCCCGCCAGCAGCGCCGCAGCATTCTCCAGATGCCTGGCCGCCTCCTTCGCCCTCCCCCGCTGCAGGGAGAGGTTCGCCAGGGCGAAGTGGGCGAGCACGAAGTGCTGATCGAGGTAGAGGGTCCTTTTCAGCGCGGCGACCGCCGCATCGGTGGCGCCCTGTTCCTGGAAGATCATCGCCTGCAGATAACGCGCCTCCGGATCGAGCTTGCTCGCGGCAATGGCCTTTTCGAGCCAATCCAGGGCCGTCGCCAGATTTCCCTGGTTGGCAAGGAGCCGGGCCAGGAGCACGGCGGCCTTCCCGAAGGACGGCGAAGAGGCGTGCCCCTTTGCCCCGTCCGCCAGAAACTCCGCCAGTCGCGTCGCCGCATCGGCAAAGAGCCCCTGCCGGTAAAGGGCCTGCGCCTCCTCATAGGGGGAGAGCCGGGGCTCCTCCTGCGCCAGCGCCGCGGCCGCCGCGGGAACAGGGAGGGGAGGCTGCGGCGGGGCCATGGGGGGCGGGTCCGGCTGCGGTTGCGCGGCGGTGACGGGTGGGAGCAGCAGCGCCATCGCGCCGGCTGCTGCGCTCACCGGCGCGACAGCCGCACCCCTCTGGCCGTCCTTGCGGTAGAAGACCGCGTTGCGGGCGTGGACCGCGGCAAACTCCCCGAAGAGGGTGGACGAGGTCTCGCAGGGAGAGACGACCAGCCAGCCGCCGGCCACCAGCGACTGGTGAAAACCGGCGACGGCCTGTTCCGCCTGGTGCGGCGCAAAGTACATCAGCACGTTGCGGCAGAAGATGAGGTCCATCGCGTTGGTGTTGTTCAGGAGCGAGGGGTACGGGTCCTGCGCCAGGTTGAGGGGGGCGAAGGTCACCATCTTCCTGATGGCGGCGGCGATCTCGAACCGCCCCTGGCGGTTCTGGGTGAAATAGCCGCTCTTCAGCCAGGGGGGGGCGCCGCGGAACGACCAGTCGCCGTACTCCCCCCGGGCCGCCCTGGCGAGGGAGTCGGCATTGATGTCGGTGGCAAGGATGGTGACGTGCCACTTGGGGAGATCGGGGAGCATCCTCTTGAGCAGGATGGCGAGTGAATAGGGCTCCTCGCCGGTCGAGCAGCCCGCGCTCCAGATCCTCAGCCGCTGGTCCCGGCCGCGCCGGGAGGCGATCAGGGTGGGGAGGATGTCCGCCGCGAGGAGCTCGAAGCTCTGCGGCTCGCGGAAAAAATAGGTTTCCCCGATCGTCAGGTGGCGGGCGATGGTGTCGAACTGGTCCCTGGTCAACCGGGCCGAGGTGAGCCAGTCGATACAGGAAGCGCCATCGGCATGACCGAAATGATCGGCTATGGCGGCGATCCGCCGCTCCAGGTCGCGCCGCCGCGTTCTCGGATAATGGAGCCCGAACCGTGCCGTGATGAAGGCGCTGAACTGGTCCAGCATGTGGTCGCTGATCCGGTCGGTCATCTGTCCCCGGGAACTCCCTTGCCGATGGCCGCTGCCAGGGTCTCCTCCTCGTCGAGGGAGAGGAACCGGTCGAGATCGTGGATGAACAGCATGCAGTCGGGGAGCTTGACCACCCCGGTCACGTATTCCAGACCCGGGACGATCGCTGCCGGGGCGATCTCCTCCCGGGGGGAACAGGCAACAACGCCGTCCACCGCATCCACCACCAGGGCAACGGTCCGCTGCGAGGTGCGGGCGACCAGCAGCTGGTCGCGCACGCCGATCCGGCGCTCGGGGAGGCGGAACCGTCTGCGCATGTTCAGGACCGGGATTATCCGTCCCTGCATGTTGACGGCGCCAAGCACGATGTCCGGCGCCTTCGGCAGGGGGGTGATCTCGACCATCCGCACGGCCCGTGCCACGGTGGCCAGGGGCAATCCGTAACGGCATTCATCCAGGGTAAAGACGACCATCTGTTCAGTGTCGGTCATGGGCCACCCGTGGCATTGCCGGCAAGTTTGCAGGACTCAGGAACCGCAGGGTGCGCCGCTCCGCCAGGTCGGTCCAGGGTGAAGTAGAAGGTCGCCCCCTGCCCCGGTTCCCCCTCGGCCCAGACCCGCCCGCCGTGGCGCTCGACGATCCGCCGCACCGTGGCCAGGCCGATGCCGCTCCCCTCGAACTCCTCCCTGTCGTGGAGGCGCTGGAACGGGACGAACAGCCGGCCGGCCTCCCCCATGTCGAAGCCGGCCCCGTTGTCCCGGACAAAAAAGGCGGTTTCCCCGCCGCAATCGGTGGTGCCGAATTCGATGGCGGCCTCTGCCCGCCTGCCGGTATACTTCCAGGCGTTGCCGATCAGGTTTTCCAGCACCGCCCGCAGCAGCCGGGAATCGCCGTCGGCCACAAGCCCCTCGGCGATGGTGAACGCCACCCGCCGCTGCGGCTCGTTGATCCTCAGCTGGGCCGCAACCGCCCGGGCCAGCTCGCTGAGATCGACCGTGGTCCGGTTGATCTCGCTGCGGGAAAGCCGGGAAAAATTGAGGAGGGTGCTGATCAGCTGGGTCATCCGGTCGGCTGCCGCCTGGATCTCCTCGACGTAGCCCCTCCCCTGCTCGGCCAGCCTGTCGGCGGGGAACTCCAGCAGGATCTGGGAGTAACCGGTTATGCAGGTGATGGGGGAACGGAGGTCATGGGAGACCGTGTAATTGAACGCCTCCAGCTCCTGGTTGGCGGCCTCCAGCTCGCGATTGGTCATTTCCAGCTCGTCGTTGCTGGCCTCCAGCTCGTTGAGGGTCGCCTCCAGCTCGCAGTTGGCCTCCTCCAGCTCGGCGGCCCGGGCTGCCAGGTCGGTGTTGAGGATCTCGACCTCCTCCTGCTTCAGCTTCAGCTCGCGGAACAGGAGGTCGTACGGCCTTGCCAGGCCGGTCTCGATGATCGCCTTGTAGAGCAGGTAGAAGCCGGCGAACTTGAGAAAATGGCCGACCATGTTACTGATGCCATAGACGTCGGTGTAGAGGGTAAAGGCGAGCTCGGAGGAGATCAGGACGCCGAGGGCGGCGGAGAGGAGGCGCACCACCTCCCGGTCGAACGCCAGCGCCCGCTTCCGCATGAAGACGAGGGCGCCGACGAGCATCAGGGCGACCAGGTACTCGCTCCCCTTCTTGAACGGAGTGAGCCCCTCCCCCTCCACGAAGCAGTCGGGGAAGACTCCGCTGAAAACGGCCGCCAGCAGGAGAGAGGTTGCGGCCAGGTATGCCGCGACAGTCAGGCCGGGTCGCAGCCTGCGGCCGAGAAACAGCGGGGCGACCAGGAGGGCGCTGCACTGCAGGTAGCGGGCCACGACCCAGAGCTGGGTCGGCAGGTTGGCGCCGTACCCCGGGAAGACCCCCATCCCCTTGTAGGCGAGGGCGTGGGTGAAATCGACGGCGCCGACGAAGAAGAAGGCGATACCGACGAACAGGAAGTAGTTGTTGGCCATGAACTGGCGGGCGTTCCAGGCGATGACGAAGACCCCGCAGGCGACGACCACCGAGAAAATCTCCACCAGGGTATGGAACAGGAGGTAGTTGTAGAGCTTGGCCAGGTAGAGGCCGGCCAGGACCGCCCCTCCCATGGCAAAAGTCACTACGTTCCCGCGAGATTGAGCCGCCATCGTCCCCCCGAAAAGGCCTCGTCATCCGGAGGCCTTCGTGGCGGTATTCTACCAGCTTATCTGCGGCAATTCAACAGCGTTTACGATGTTCTCCATGGTGACCGGCGAGCTTTGCGGCAGGGCCGGCACAAAAAAGGGACCCCGCAGGGTCCGGTTTGAGATCTATCCGGGAACGTCGATTTTTCGTCAGGCCAAGGCGGCCGAGGGATGACGCGGAGGCGTAGCAAGGCTACGCCGCACAAGGAATCCCGAAGGCCAACGCCGGCCTGGCGGAAAAGCGGCGTTCCCACTATTCGCCCAGGTAGGTGTAGCCCAGCAGCGTCCTGTCCAGCAGCTCCAGGAAGTGGCTGCTCTCCTCGATGGAAATCTTCCGGAGGGCCACGTCCTTTTCCAGGTTGTCGCGGACGTGCTTGAGTATTTCCGGCCCCTTGTACTGGACGTACTTCAGGCTCTCCCAGGTGGCGTCGCCGTTAATCACCGTGTCGATCTTGTAGCCGGTCTTCTTGCTGAAGGTGATGTGGACCGCGTTGGTGTCGCCGAACAGGTTGTGCATGTCCCCCAGGATCTCCTGGTAGGCGCCGATCAGGAAGAAGCCGATGTAGTAATCCTCCTCCTTGCGGATCTTGTGGAGCGGCAGGAACTTGGTCCGGCCGTTCTCGCCGACGAAGCTGGTGATCTCGCCGTCCGAGTCGCAGGTGATGTCGGCGATGGAGGCCATCACGTCCGGCTTCTGGTTTAGCCGCTGGATCGGCACGATCGGGAACAGCTGGTCGATCGCCCAGGAGTCGGGCACCGACTGGAACAGGGAGAAGTTGGCGAAGTAGGTCTGGCGGAGACTCAACTGGAAGTTCTGGAGCTCCTCGGGGATCGGCTTGATCTTCTCGACGATGCCGTTGATCTTCCGGATGATCTTGGCATAGAGCCATTCGGACATGGCCCGCTCGTTCAGGGTCAGGTAGCCGAGGTTGAACAGGCTCACCGCCTCCTGGATCAGCTGGAGGGTGTCGTGGTAATCCTCCCGCAGCGAGTAGCGGTCGATGCTCTTGTAGATGTCCACCAGCTTCTTCACCGTCGGCGCCAGTTTTTCGGCGCTGTTCAGGGTCTCCTCGAAATCGGGCATCAGGTTCTGGGTGTTGGTGTTCAGGACGTTGGTCACCAGCACCGAGTAGTGGGCCGCGGTGGCCCGCCCCGATTCGGAGATGATGTTCGGGCACTCGACCCCGGCGTCATCGCAGATGTTCTTGATCTGGTAGATGACGTCGTTGGCGTACTCCTCCACGGAATAGTTGACGCTGGAGAAATAGCTCGACTTGGAACCGTCGTAGTCGACCCCCAGGCCGCCGCCGATGTCGAGGTACTCGATGCCGACCCCGAGTTTCTTCATCTCGGCGTAGATCCGGGTCCCCTCGATCAGGGCGGTCTTGATCTTGTCGATCTTGGTGATCTGGCTGCCGATGTGGAAATGGAGGAGCTTCACGTTGTCGATCAGGCCGTTTTTCGCCAGGATGTCGATGGCGGCGATGATTTCCGACATCCGCAGACCGAACTTGGCGTCCTCGCCGCCGGAGGTGGCCCATTTCCCGGTCCCCTTGGAGGAGAGCTTCACCCTTATCCCCAGCTTCGGCCGGATACCGGTCTTCTTGGAGAGAGCGATGATCTTCTCCAGCTCGAACATCTTCTCCACGACGAGGGTGATGTCGTAGCCGATCTTGGAGGCGTAGAGGACCGTCTCGATGTACTCGGTGTCCTTGTAACCGTTGCAGATGATCGGAATACCGTTGCCGGTGGCAAAGGAGAGCCCTATCACCAGCTCAGGCTTGGAGCCGACCTCCAGGCCGATGTTGTAGCGCTTGCCGAAGTTGGCGATCGCCTCCACCACCTGGCGCTGCTGGTTCACCTTGATCGGATAGAAGGTCTGGTATTTCGCCGGGTAGTTGTTCTCCTGGATGGCGTTCCTGAAGACCCGGTTGATGCTGGCGATCCGCCCCTGCAGAATATCCATGAAGCGGAGCAGAATGGGGGGCTTGATCTTGCGCTTGATCAGGTCGTCCACCAGGGCCTTGAGGTCGATGGAATGCTTCGAGGTCGGGGAGGGGTGAACGCAGACGTTCCCCTTCTTGTTGATGGAGAAGAGATCGGCGCCCCAGTTGTTGAGGTTGTAGATCTTGGCGGAGTCATTGATCGACCAGCGTTCCATAATTCACCGTTTTTGTTGATTATGTAGGGGCGACGCATGCGTCGCCCATTGCCTGTGATGTCTTCGAAAAAGGGCGAGGCATGCCTCGCCCCTACAGCAAACAATGCCCCCTGTTAGGGCGATTCATGAATCGCCCCTACGAAAGGCGCCCCTTGAAATCCTCGTAGCTGAAGCTCCGCACCACCTTCAACTCTCCGGTTTCCGGCTCGAAGGTGCAGATGTGCGGGTGCTGGATGCCGTTGAAAGTGGTGGTCTTGACCATGGTGTAGTGGGCCATGTCCTCGAAAGCGAGCCGGTCGCCCGGTTGCAGCGGCCGCTCGAAGGACCAGTCGCCGATCACGTCCCCCGCCAGGCAGGAGGGGCCGGCCAGCCGGTAGGTGTGCTCCTTCTCGCCCGGGTCGAAGCCGCCCGCAATGCCGGGGCGGTACGGCATCTCCAGTACGTCCGGCATGTGGCAGGTGGCCGAGACGTCGAGGATGGCGATCTCCATCTGGTTCTCCACCACGTCCAACACCTCCCCCACCAGGATGCCGGTGCCGATGGCGATCGCCTCACCCGGTTCGAGGTAGACGTCCAGGCCGTATTTCCCCTTGAAGTATTTGATCAGTTCCACCAGGGCGTCGATGTCGTACCCTTCGCGGCTGATGTGGTGGCCGCCCCCCAGGTTCAGCCATCGCATCTGGGGGAGGAACCGGCCGAAGCTCTCCTCGAAGACGGCCGCGGTCCGCTCCAGCGGCTCGAACAGCTGCTCGCAGAGGGTGTGGAAATGCAGCCCTTCGACTCCGCTCAGGGGCCCTCTTTCGTCCCCTGAGCGGAGTCGAAGGGCGAACTCGCTGCGGCGGATGCCGAGCCGCGACTTGGGGGCGCAGGGGTCGTAGATGGCGGTGTGCCCCTCGGAGTGCTCCGGGTTCACCCTTAAGCCCACCGACACCCGCCCCCGCGACTGCTCCCAGAGCGGCCGGAACCGCTCCAGCTGGGCAAAGGAGTTGAACACCAGGTGGTTGGAGATGGCCAGGAGCTCCCGGACATCCTCCTCCTTGAAGGCGGCGGCGAAGCTGTGCACTTCGCGGCCGAACTCCTCCCGGCCGAGGCGCGCCTCCCAGGGGGAGCTGGCGCAGACCCCGTGGAGGGTCTCCCGGATGAGCGGGAAGACGCTCCACATGGCGAACGCCTTGAGCGCCATGAGGATCTTGGCGCCGCTTCTCCGCTGCACGGAATCCAGGATGGCGAGATTGTGGCGCAGCCTCCCCAGGTCCACCACGTAGGCGGGGGATGGGGCGAGCTCCAGGATTTTGTCGATGTCGATGCCGGTCAAATTCGAAACCTTTTTTTTTGCCACAGAGGACACAGAGAACACAGAGGAAAGCGAAAACAAAGGCTTTTGAGGTGTCACCCTGAAAAGGCTTAATCTTTTTTGAGTTTGGTTTGCTCTGTGCCCTCTGTGTCCTCTGTGGCAAATTGCTTTTGACTTTACAGTTCCGGCCAGTCGCCGCCGTCAACGACTACGGTCGGCAGCCCCATCGGCCCGAGGACCTCCAGGAATACCTCCGGGTCGAACTGCTCCATGTTGAAGACCCCCTCGCCCCGCCACTTGCCGGTCAGCATCATGATGGCGCCGACCACCGCCGGCACACCGGTGGTGTAGCTGATCGCCTGGGACTTGACCTCCCGGTAGCACGCCTCGTGGTCGCAGATGTTGTAGATATAGACCTGTTTCCGTTTGCCGTCCTTGATGCCGCGGGCGATGACGCCGATGCAGGTCTTCCCCTTGGTCAGCGGACCGAGTGAGCCCGGATCGGGGAGGAGTGCCTTGAGGAACTGGATCGGCACGATCTTCTGCCCCTGGAACTCGACCTCGTCGATCCGGGTCATGCCGACGTTCTGCAGCACCTCCAGGTGCTTCAGGTAGTTGTCGGAGAAGGTCATCCAGAACTGGGCCTTCCTGATGGTCGGGATGTGCTTGACGATCGACTCCATCTCCTCGTGGTAGAGGCGATAGATGTTCATCGGCCCGATCCCCTCGGGGAAGTCGAAGACCCGCTTGGTGGCGAGGGCCGGGCTCTCGACGAAGGCGCCGTTCTCCCAGTGACGGCAGGTCGCGGTCACCTCGCGGATGTTGATCTCCGGGTTGAAGTTGGTGGCGAAGGGCTGGCCGTGGGAGCCGGCGTTGGCGTCGATGATGTCGATCTCCTCGATCACGTCCAGGTACTTCTTCGCCGCCAGGGCGGTGTAGACGTTGGTCACGCCGGGGTCGAAGCCGGAACCTAACAACGCCATCAGCCCCTTCTCCCGGAACCGGTCGTGGTACGCCCACTGCCAGGAGTACTCGAACCTGGCGGTGTCGAGCGGCTCGTAATTGGCGGTGTCCAGGTAGTCGACCCCGGTCGCCAGGCAGGCATCCATGATGTGCAGGTCCTGGTAGGGGAGCGCCACGTTGATGACCAGGCTCGGCTCCTCGCTCTTGATCAGCTCGATCAGCTCGGGGACGTTGTCGGCATCGACCCGGGCGGTCTTGATGCTCCCCCCCAGTTGTGCGGCGATGGCGTCACACTTGGATTTCGTGCGGGAGGCCAGGGTGATGGCGGTGAATATGTCCTTGGCCTGGGCGCACTTGTGGGTAACCACCCCGCCGACCCCGCCGGCTCCGATTATCAGCACTTTGCTCATGATTTATATCCTTTTGCTCTTAGAATAAAAACTGCAAACAGGAAACGCGATTTTTTCGTCCTGGCAAGGCTGTCGAGGGAGAGCGCGGAGACGTAGCAGCGCTACGTCGCACAAGCGATCCCGAAGACTTACGCAGCCAGGGCGGAAAAGGCGCGTTTCCCTAATAATAAAAGGTGGGTGGGGTGACTACCCATAGTATCTTCGCCGCCGTCTTGCCGATATTCTTCACCGCATGCCGCTTGTCGGAGGTGAAGTAGAAGCATTCGTCCTTCTTGATGGTGTAGACCTTTTCGTCGAGCTTCAGCTGCACCCTGCCGAGCAGGACGTAGCCGAATTCATCCCCCTCGTGGAATGGTTGCTCATCCATCTCCCCGCCGGGATCGAGGGTTACCAGCACCGGGTCCATCTCCCGGTTCTGGGCGCCCGGCACCAGCAGCTCGACCTTGATCTTATCGTCGTCGTCAGTGGCCTGAACCCGGGCATCCTTGCCGTAGACTATCTCTTCATCGGTCACCTCGCTGAAAAACTCCTGCATGCTGACCCCGAAGACGTCGATGATGTCCTTCAGCGTAGCGATCGAGGGGGAGGTGGCGTCGTTCTCCAGCTGGGAGATATAGCCTTTGGTCAAGTCTGCGCGGCTCGCCAGCTCTTCCTGGGTCAGGGAATTGATCATCCTGAGCCGC
The DNA here is from genome assembly GCA_023701365.1 of Geobacteraceae bacterium. GTDB lineage: Bacteria > Desulfobacterota > Desulfuromonadia > Geobacterales > Geobacteraceae > JAMPXD01. The sequence goes on along the minus strand of JAMPXD010000073.1, from coordinate 847 downwards.
TTCAACCTTTCGCCGATTTTCAAGCAGGTCCTCCGGGTTTAGCAGTGGTAAACTTTTTGTTTTGCAGCAAGTTTAGCAATTGTAAACTTTTTGTTCAACAGTAAAGTTTAGTATTTGTAAACTTTGTGTTTAGACCCGTCGCACAGGGAGTGGGTTATAATATAAACGATTCCGCCTGTCAACCATTTTTTCAGTCCCCGTTTCTGCCTGCCGTGAATTCGCAAAAAAGGGGCATTTCCCCCTCCCCCGGAACCCCGCTGACACCGCATTTCCGCTGCGGCCGGCGGACAATTTTTCATGCGTCCCGGCGATTTCTGCAGGGGAGCTGGCCCGGAACGACCAAATAAGTTGACTTTTGCCAAAGGATTTATTACCTATCAGACAGCCCGGCCATCACGGGACAGCGGGCGCAAGGAGGCAGGACATGCTGAAGGACAAGACAATCGGCTTCATCGGCGGAGGTAACATGGCCGAGGCCCTGATCAGGGGGCTTTTGGCGGGAGGAGTGCCGACGGCCGACATCCTGGTCGCCGAGCCGGTCGCGGAGCGGCGCGCATCTCTCGCCGACCGGTACGGAATCGCCGTCACGGAAGACAACCGGTCGGTTGCCGCGGCAAGCGAGGTGATCATCCTGGCGGTGAAGCCCCAGACCGCCCCGGCGGTGCTGGCGGAGATAGGCGCCGCCGTCACCCCGGAGAAACTCCTCGTCTCCATCATGGCGGGGATCAGGACCGACGCCATCGAGGCCGCCTGCCCCGCGGGGGCGCGGCTGGTGCGGGTCATGCCGAACACGCCGGCCCTGGTCCTGGAGGCGGCTAGCGCCATCGCCCCTGGCGCCTGCGCCACC
>JAMPXD010000270.1 GCA_023701365.1 Geobacteraceae bacterium | reverse complement strand
CGGCCAACGGTGGCGGCGCAAGAATCGTGGATAAATTTGTTGAGCGTAAAATCACGCTCAAAATCGGGGCAGCGCCGGCCAGCTGTTAGCAGACGGGCACCACCTTAAACTCGATGCATTATTGTCTTGACTAAGGGGTCCACTCAAATGGGATGCTTCGGGTAACTGGGAAATGCGGGTTACTGCGGTCTTGTGAAGGTATCGGGAATTGAACGGCGGCGCGGCAGGGGGCGGCCGTTACCAGCCTGGTGCCGATAACGCCGCCGAGGGGGGGAAAGAAAAAGGAAGAGTCGTTACGATTGTTTTATGAACGGTGAATGGCCCAAATCCGTTATGGAATCGGCCAGCCCTTCTCGAAGCCGGCGGGATGGAAATTCTCCCTGGTCCGGTTGAAATAGCCGTACTGGATGCGGGGGAATTCGCGCTTGACCAGCTCCAGCAGCCGGTACATGCCGATCCCCCGGCCCCTGACCACCATCCTCTGGTTGTAGAAATCGGGGTCGATGGAGAGGTTGCGCATCTGGATCATGTCCACCCCGGTGGCAGCGATGAACTTGAGGAGCGCCTCCACCTCCGCCGGGTCGTCGGTCACGCCGGGGGAGACCAGGTAGTTGATCATGGTGAACAGCCCCCGCTCCCTGGCGCTCCGCACCGACTCCGTCACGTCTGCAAAGCGGTACCCCACCGGCCGGTAGTAGCGGTTGTACTGCTCCTCCCGCACCGAGTTCATGGAAAAGCGCATCGAGTCCATCCCGGCGTCGCAGAGCATCCGGACCCGGTCGGGGAAGGAGCCGTTCGAGTTGAAATTGACCGTGCCGCGGGCGCTCCCCTTTTTCAGCCGGCGGGTTGCCTCGGCGACCGTATCGGCCTGCATGATCGGGTCCCCTTCGCACCCCTGACCGTAGGAGACGATCGGCTCGGGCGCGCTCAGGAGATGGGGGAGGGCCAGCTCGACGATCTCCTCCGGGGTCGGGACGAAGCCGATCCGCTCGTGGTTGGAGGGGCAGCAGTCGGAGGGCTGGAGGCTGATGCAGCCGAGGCAGCGGGAATTGCAGGCGGGGGAGGTGGGAAGGGGGGCCTCCCAGCGGCGGAAGAACAGGTTCTTGGCGGCGAAGCAGTGGTAGTCCACGGCGCAGCGGGCGAGCTGCTCCAGGAGCCGGTTGCCGGGCATCTCCCCGAGCATCCTGCGCACCAGCGGGTCGAGCTTGCGGTCGTCGTAGTTTCGCGGCAGCCAGTTTTCATTGCCGTCCACCCTGGAGGCGGCCACCACGAACCGCTCGCTCTCCTCGTCCCAGCCGACGGCGGTGTAGGACCAGAGGGGCAGGTGCACTTTTTTCCGCCGGTAGTCGCAGGCGGGAAGGAGGGTCCGCATGTAGCCAGGCGCCATGAAGGCCGAGACCGCCTGCACCTTGATGCTGCGCCGCCCCTCACGGACCTCGTCCACCGTGATGAAGCGCCGCTGCTTCGGGTCCCAGGCGATGGGAGGGGTATCGGGGATGGTGAACAGCCGGCTGTCCTCGGGGAGCGGGATCAGCTCCACCCCCTCCGGCAGAACCGCCTCTGGGCCGCTCATGCCGGCCATGCAGAGGAAGGGGTGGTCGAAGATGTTACCCTTCGCGTCGGCGTAGAGGAGTTTGGGGAGAATCTTTCGTTTCATGTCCTGCAGCTTAGCACAAACCTCCGCCGGATGCCACCCCTCGCCTCAATCCCACCGATTCGGCGGTGAGATACAGGGTCGGGATCAGACCGATCGTCCTGCCAGCATGCCGTCGAGCAACAGAGCCCCCGGGTTTTCGGCCTTGACCCTGATCAGCGATACGGCCTCGCGCATGACCGTGGAGACGCTCTTGTTGGTCTCCTTGCAGACCTCCTGGAGGGCCTCCAGCTCTTCGTCGCTGATCCTGATTGATACCACGTTGTACCTGGGGTTTTCCTTCATCGCTCCCATCCCTGTCTCCTTTAACAGAAAATCATGACTTGCCGCCGGGGCACCGGGCGGACAATTCCGCTATGCGAAACTTGATTTCTTTTTTATTGCAATGTATACACTACCCGACCTTATTTGTAAACTATTATCGCATGAATTTATTTTCACGCCTAACCGGGCCGATGTGCGCGTACTTGCTGCGTCAGCGGGCAGCTGACATGCCGGTCTTCAGAAGAGCTGTTTTATAATTTCATTGTGCGGAATGTGATTCCGGATAAATTATGTTTGACATGCCCCCTCTGTTTATGCAAACTTGATCTGCCAATAATGGCAAAGGCTTTTGGAGAAGCTGCGATGTTCCAGGACAACGACAGGGGGACGAAGGTGGGAGAGGTCAAGACCGACAATCCCGAAGAGAACGATCGCCAGATGGTCCGCGCCCTGGCCCGGGGGCTTGAGGTGCTGCGCTGCTTCAAGCCGGGCGACCGCTTTCTCGGCAACCAGGAGATCGCCCTGCGCACCGGCCTGCCGAAACCGACCGTCTCCCGGCTGACCCATACCCTGACCACCTTGGGCTATCTTAACTATGCGGAGCGGTTCGGCAAGTACTACCTGGGAACCGCCGTATTGTCACTGGGCTATTCCATGCTGGCCAACATGGACATCCGCCAGATAGCGCGCCCTTTCATGCAGGAGCTCGCCGAATACGCCCAGGCCTCGGTCGCGCTCGGTGCCCAGGACCGGCTGAACATGATCTACATCGAGGCGTACCGGAGCAGCGCCACGGTGACCCTGACCCTCGACGTCGGCTCGCAGCTCCCCATCGCCACCACCTCGATGGGGAGAGCGCTGCTGTGCGCCCTGCCGGCCCGGGAGCGGGAGAGCCTGATGGAGCAGCTGCGCATCCGCAACGAGGCGAACTGGCCGCGGATCAGGGCCGGCATCGAGCAGGCGTTGAAGGACTACGAGGATAAGGGGTTCTGTTTTTCCCTTGGGGATTGGAAAAAGGACGTCCACGGGGTGGCGGCGCCCCTGATCCCGTCCGACGGCTCCAGAATCCTGGTGTTCAGCTGCGCCGGGGCGGCCTTCCAGTTGCGCCGGCACATGCTCGAGGACGATATCGGCCCGCGCCTGCTGAACCTGGTGACCAACGTCAAGGAGATCCTCGACCGCCACTGACCCTTTGCTGCGCCTGTAACGAAAAAAAGCCGCTCCTGCCAGCGTATCTGCCGGCGGGAGCGGCTTTTTTTCTGCCTGCCGGCGCCATGCCTTCCCGGTTCCCCGGAAAATACATCTCTCCTGTCCGGGGGAGCCCACGAAATTTGACTATGGCCAATCCGGAGGTATCCTGATACTGGGTGCCTAATAGCGGAAAAGGAGGAATCGCGATGAATGGAGTGCGT
>JAMPXD010000002.1 GCA_023701365.1 Geobacteraceae bacterium | reverse complement strand
TCCATGATCTCGCTGATCGCCTTTTCCGTCTCCCGGGCGCTCCCCGCCACCTGCTGCGCCACGTCCCGCACCTCGGTCATGGTCTCCGCCATCTGCTCGCAGGCGGAGGTCTGCTGCTGGGTGGAGAGGGTGATCTCCTTCGCGGTCCGCGAGGTGTCCTCCACCATCGTCATGATGCTCCCGAACGACTGGTGCACCTTGTCCACCAGCCCGCTCGCCTTGTCCACCGCCTTGGTCCCCTCCTCGGTGACCATGATGGTCGAGTTGGTCGCCTTCTGGATCTCCTCGATCAGCCCCTTGATCTGCCGGGTCGCCTCCGCGGTCCGCTCCGCCAGCCGCTTCACCTCCTGGGCCACGATGGCGAACCGCTTCCCCGCCTCCCCGGCGCCCGCCGCCTCGATCGCCGCGTTCAGGGCCAGCAGGTTGGTCTGGTCGCTGATCTCGTCGATGATCTCGACGATCCCGCCGATCTTCTGGCTGTTGTCCCCGAGCTGGAGCATGCTCTCGGCGATGCTCTGCACCTGGCTCTTCAGCCGCGCCATCCCCTCGATGGCGTTGGCCACGTCGCCGGTGCCGCCGATGCAGCTCTGGTTGGCCTCCTCCGCCATGGTCTCCACCGACCTGGCGTTGTCCATGACGTGCTTGGCGGTGATCGCGATCTCTCCCGAGGTGGTGGTCACCTCCTGGACCGCGCTCGCCTGCTGGGCCGCCCCGGCCGACTGCTCGGCGCTGATCGCCATCATCTCGTTGGCCGAGCTGGAGAGCTGGTTGATCGCCTCCCTGATGGAGGCGATCAGCCGGGTGGTCTTCTCGATCTCACCCTTCAGGTTGCGGACGATCACCGTGGTCATCGTGTTCAGCGCCCCGGCCAGGGTGCCGATCTCGTCGGTGCTCTCAACCCGCACCTCTTCGGCCAGGTTCCCGTCGGCGATCCGCCGCGCCGCGTAGGTCAACCGCAACAGCGGCCGCACGAAGTAGCTGACCACCAGGTAGATGGTCAGGCTGGAGATGAGGAGCATGACCAGCATGGCGCCGCCGATCTGGTAGCGGAGCGCCGCTATTTTCTTTTCGGTCTTCTCCATGGAGAAACCGACCCGGAACGCGCCCCAGTGCTTGCCGTTGACGTAGACCGGCGCGGACAGGTCCCACACCCGCTCGCCGGTGTCCCTGGTATATGCCTGTTTCAGGAAGGGCTCACGGTTCCTCGCCGCGGCCAGCCCCTCCGGGTCGTTGAACAGCCGCTTGGTCCGGTTCCCCGCAGTGTCCTTTTCCCGGTCGCCGGTCAACGGCTGGGAATACCTGCTGTTGTGGGTCGGCAGGTAGCCGTTGCGGTCAACCAGGGCTGCGATAACCACCTGGTCGTCTTTGAGAAACTCGTCCTCTATCGGCTGGATGACGCCGTCCAGATAGGTGTCGTACCTGGTATGGTATTTCTGGGGGTCGGTGCCGGGAATGGGGACGTAATTCTGATCGAAGATCTCGGCCTCGCTGAATCTGCCGCTCTTCAAGGCCTGGGTCAGGACGTGCTCCATCGCCTTGGCTCCGGTCAGGGCCGCGATCCGCCCCTTGGCCAGGAGCTCTTCCTCCATGTTGGCCGTGCGCGACCTGACGAAATAGACCGTGACCAGGGTCATGATCAGCACCATTACCAGAATGAGGATGCTGACGATCTTGACCGAGAGTTTTCTTGCCATGCGCTGCTCCTGTGGAAAATTGATCGCTTATTGTTGGTTGACGATGATCTCCGGCGAAGCCATCAGCTTCAGGACGTCGAGGAGCATGACCAGCCTCCCGTCGCAGCCGATCTGGCCGCGGATGAATTCCCGCTGCGCCCCTGCCAGTGACTTCACCGCAGGCTCGAAATTGTCGACCGACAGGGACTCGACCCCCCGTACCCCCTCGGTGACCAGGCCGGTGGAAAACTTTTCCGATTTCAGGACGATGATCCTTCCGGTGGTCGATATCGGCTCCCGGGGGAGTCCCAGCAGGGGGCGGATGTCTATGGCCGCCATGATCTCCCCCCTGAGGTTGAAGACCCCGACGATGATCTCCTGGACCCTGGGGAGCCTGACCAGTTTCGGCATCCTGATCACCTCGGCGGCATAGACGGTCTCAAAGGCGTAGGTCTCCCCCCCCAGCTGGAAGGTGATACATTCCAGCCGCTCCTCGTGTGCCTCTTCGGTCTCCGCCAACCCCTGCCAGTATTCGTCTTTCATCTCCGTCAGGATCGACTGGATGTCGTAGCCGGCTTTCGTATCTTTTCCCATCTGCTGCACACCCCTTCATCATGGTAGGGGCGGGTCTTGTGCCCGCCCAGACAGGGCAACCACGAGGGTTGCCCCTACATTAACCTATCTGTGGCCAAAGCGAAAATTTTACGCCACCTTGGCCAGTTCCTCCCGCACCTGCTGCAGAAAGACCTCCCGGGAAAGGCCGCCGGAGAAGGGGATGATGCTCTCCTTCATCCCCTTCTCCAGGATCTTCAGGGTATTTCTCAGCTCCCGCACCCCGTCAGTCGCTCTCCCCAGCCGGAAGTAGAGCCGCCCCAGGTAGTAGTGGGACATGACGAATTCCATCCTGAGGAGGATCGCCTTGCGATACTCCTCGGCGGCCTCCCCCAGCCGGTCGGTCATGTCGAGGATAAGCCCTTCCAGGAAATAGGCCTCCGGCAGGAGATCGTTGACAGCCAGAGCCTGATGGCACAGCCTGAGGGATTCCTGGAAACGGCCGCTGTTGGCCATGACAAACCCCTGCAGAACCAGGGCGCCGGTATGGTCGGGGTTCAGCCGGACAACTTCGGCCAGAAGCTCGGAGGCCTCCTGGAATCTCTCCGCCTCGAAAAGGCTCCGGGCCTTCTGGTAGAGCCCCTCCAGGTCAGGGTCGGGCGGAGCGGCAACCGAGGCCGGAGCCTGGCTTCTGGGGACAACGGCCGGCAAGAGCCTGACCGGCCTCTCCGCACTGGCGGGGACCGCGGCCGGCCGGGGGACGGCTGCCGGTTCCCGGAAAAGGGGGGCGCCCCGTCCCTTCTTCTCCCGGTAATAAAAGCCGCCGCCATGGGAATGGCGCTCGAACCGCGACGAGATCTGGAACAGGGTTTCGGCGTGGCCGAGAAACAGCAGTCCTCCCGGGACCAGGCTCGCGGCTATCTTCTCCACGATCCGCCTGGTGGTGGGGAGAGAGAAGTAGATCATCACGTTGCGGCAGAAGATCGCGTCCAGCTCCCTGAATTCGCCGTCGGCAGCGGGAAACGGGTCGGTCTGCAGGTTCAGATGGGAAAAATCGACCAGGCTTTTCACCTCTTCCCTGATCAGGTAGCTCTTCCCCACCTTGTCGAAATAGCGGTCCAGGTAGCGCTGTTCGATGACCCGCATCGCCCAGGAGCCGTACACCCCCTCCCGGGCCCGCTTCAGGGCGCGGTTGTTGATGTCGGTGGCGAGGATTCTGATGTCCCGCTCCCGCCAGTCGGGGAGGGCCTCCATCACCGTCATCGCCATGGAGTAAGGCTCCTCCCCGGTTGAGCAGCCGGCGGACCAGAGACGGATCCTTTTATTCCCCTTGTCCGCCAGTTCCGTGGCAATGAACTTTCTCAGGGCGTCAAAATGGGCATGGTAGCGGAAGAAATAGGTCTCGCCGACCGTCAGGAAGGTGAGGAGCTTCTGCAGCTCCTGGCGGTCATGGTGATGGCGGCTCAGATAGTCGAAATATTCCCGGTAGGAGTTGATCCGGAGCGCGGCCATCCTGGCGGAGAGCCCCCGCTCCAGGATCTTCAGGTTGCGCCGCTCGAAATGGAGCCCGCTGTGATTGATCAGGTAATCGTAGAACAGCTGGTGATCGCTGCCGGTGAACGGCTCTATCTTCAACCGCTTTTTCCGCCCCTCGGCGAGCATCGCGAGGTTTTCCCTGAGCCTCGCCACGTCGACCGGCTGGGCCATGAAGTCGAAGACGTTCAGGAACTCGTACTCCAGGTCGGGATTGTCGGAGACGACGATGATCGGGATCTGCCTGGTCTCACTCCCGCGCTGCAGCCTCTGCACGATCTCCAGGGCGCCGATGTCGGCACTGCAGACCTCAAGGATGATGAGGTCGGGGCACAGTTCGGTTGCGCTCCGCGATGCTTCCCTGAAGCCCCGGGCGCAGAGCGGGGTATGCCCTTCAGCCGTCAGCAGTCCGGACAGGAACTCGCAGAACGACTCCCGCTCGTTTATCACAAGGACGCGCAGTTCCATATGCCTCGCTTGCCCCCTCTCTCCGGCTGTGCAAACGGGGGCTCATCATCAGACCTGTCCGATAAGAGGAACGCCGGGCAATCCCCCTGGGAAAAGGGGGTAATGCTATTGGCCTGCCTTGACCCATGAGTCGCGCAGGGTCGTCACCCGGTTGAAGACCGGCGCTCCCGGCAGAGAATCCTTGGCGTCGGCGCAGAAATATCCCTGCCGCTCGAACTGGAAACGCTCTTCCGGCCGGGCGGCAGCCAGGGATGGCTCAAGCCTGCATTCCTGCAGCAGCTCCACCGAATTGGGATTGATGGCGCTCTTCCAGTCGTCCCCGGTCGGGTTGGGGAGGGTAAAGAGGCGGTCGTAGAGGCGCACCTCCGCCGATACCCCGTGCCGCGCCGAGACCCAGTGGATCACTCCCTTCACCTTCCGTCCCGCGGAGGTGCCGCCGCTATGGGAATCGGGGTCGTAGACGCAACGGACCTCCACCACCTCTCCCCCCTCGGCCTTCACCACCCCGGTGCACTTGACGATGTAAGCGTTGCGCAGCCGCACCTCCCCGCCCGGGGCGAGGCGCTTGAACCCCTTCACCGGCTCCTCCGAGAAATCGTCCCGCTCGATCCAGAGTTCCCGGCAGAAGGGGATCTTCCTGCTCCCCAGCTCCGGCCGCTGCGGATGGTTGGCCGCCTCGAACTCCTCGGCCCGCTCCTCGGGATAATTCTCGATCACCAGCCTGAGGGGCCTCAGGACCGCCATGGCGCGCGGCGCCCGCTCGTTCAGGTCCTCCCGGACGCACTCCTCCAAAAGCCCCATCTCGATCCAGCTGTCGCTGCGGCCGACGCCGATCCTGTCGCAGAAGCTCCTGAGCGACTCCGGGGTGTAGCCGCGCCGGCGCAGCCCCATCAGGGTCGGCATGCGCGGGTCGTCCCAGCCGGCCACGTCGCCCTCCTGGACCAGCTGCAGGAGCTTGCGCTTGCTCATCACCGTGTAGGTCAGGTTGAGGCGGGCGAACTCGTACTGCCGGGGGCGGCTCGGCACCGGCAGGTTGTCGAGAAACCACTCGTAGAGGGGCCGATGGTCCTCGAACTCCAGGGTGCAGATGGAGTGGGTGATCCCCTCGATGGCGTCGCTTTGTCCGTGGGCATAGTCGTACATCGGATAGATGCGCCACTTGTCCCCGGCATGGGGGTGGGGGGCATGGATGATCCGGTACAGCACCGGGTCGCGCAGGTTCATGTTGGGGGCGGCCATGTCGATCCTGGCCCGCAGCACCCTGGCCCCGTCAGGGAATTCGCCGTCCCGCATTCGGCGGAACAGCTCCAGGTTCTCCTCCGCCGAGCGCCCCCGGTACGGGCTCTCCTTGCCCGGCTCGGTCAGGGTGCCGCGATGGGCGCGGATCTCCTCGGCCGTGAGGTCGTCCACGTAGGCCTTCCCCTCGGTGATCAGGTACTCTGCCCACTGGTAGAGCTGCCCGAAGTAATCGGAGGCGTAGTAGAGGTGCTCCCCCCAGTCGAAGCCGAGCCAGCGGACGCTCTCCTTGATCGATTCGATGTACTCCACCTCTTCCTTGACCGGGTTGGTGTCGTCGAAGCGCAGGTGGCAGCGCCCGCCGAAGTCCCGGGCCAGGCCGAAGTTGAGGCAGATGGATTTGGCGTGGCCGATGTGGAGGTAGCCATTCGGCTCGGGGGGAAAGCGGGTCACGATCGTCTCGTGCTTGCCGCTACGCAGGTCGTCCGCGACTATGGCGCGGAGGAAGTTGGCGGGACCAGTGATTTCGGGAGTTGTCATGTCTGCTATTCCTTCAAGGGATTATTTCTTGTTACTTTCGCTCCAGCAAGACCACCGCATAGGCGGCGATCCCCTCACCCCGGCCGGCGAAGCCGAGCTCCTCGGTGGTGGTCGCCTTGACGTTGACCCGGTCGGGGTCGGCGGCCAGGACTCTGGCGATGTTGTCCCGCATCCCCGCAATATGGGGGGCGAGCTTGGGGCGCTGGGCCACGATGGTGGCGTCCAGGTTGCCGAGCCGGTACCCCTTGCAGTCCGCCAGCGCCATGACATGGGCCAGGAGCTTCAGACTGTCGGCCCCCTTGTAGCGGGGGTCGGTGTCGGGGAAGTGCTTGCCGATGTCCCCTGCCGCAATGGCCCCCAGGATGGCGTCGGAGATGGCATGGAGGAGGACGTCGGCGTCCGAGTGGCCGAGCAGCCCCTTCTCCCAGGGAATGTCGACGCCGCCGAGGATCAGCTTCCTCCCCTCCACCAGGCGGTGGACGTCGTAGCCGTGGCCGATGCGCATGTGGATCCTTTCTGTCAACTTTTCCGGAATTTGCTTTGAAGCACTGTTAAAATATCTGTAGTGCATATTGAGGCGGGCAGGGCTAAGGGCTAAGGGCAAAAGGAAAACCTTTGCGTTTCACCTTTAGCCTTTAGCCTTTTGCCCTTTGCCTGCTTCTTTCATGAACGCCTCAGCCAGGATCAGGTCCTCCGGCGTGGTGATCTTGATATTGCGGTAATCCCCCAGAACCACATGGACCTCCTTTTCCAGGCGTTCCACCAGCATGGCGTCGTCGGTACCGAGAAACCCCTCCGCCGCGGCGATCTCATGGGCGGCCCGGATCACCCCGTAGCGGAATGCCTGCGGCGTCTGGGCAAGCCAGATGTTCTCCCGCGCCGGGGTTTCCCTGACGATCCCGTCCATCACCACCTTGACGGTATCCTTGGCCGGTACCGCCACCAGCGCCCCGTCATGTACCGTAGCAGCCGCTACGGCCCGCTCCAGGACCTGGACCGGGATGAAGGGCCGAACCCCGTCGTGGATCAGGACCACATCGTCGTCGCCGGCATCTGCCACGGCCCGCAGCCCGTTCAGCACCGAATGCTGCCGCTCCGCCCCCCCGGGGACGATCCGGCGGACCTTGGTGAAACCGTATTTTTCCACCACCTGCTCGCGGCAGTAGGGGATCTCCGCTTCCGGGGTGATCAGGTAGATGGCGTCGACGAACGGGGCGGATTCGAAAATCGAGATGGTGTGCGCCACGATCGGCTTGCCGTCCAGCAGCAGGTACTGCTTGTTGATCCCCGCCCCCATCCTTTTTCCCATCCCGGCTGCCGGGATAAGCGCAATAACCTTCATGTCAGGTTTCCGCCAGAGATTTCTCCGGCCGTTTCATAAACTGAAAATAGAACGGATATCAATATAAAAAAAGCTTAGTTCTGCGATCGGATCAAATATTTTCATTATCTGTATAATGCTGTTTTAATAATATACAAGAACTGGAAAAAAAAACCAGACAAAATATCATTTGCCCGGTTGTTGTTAAGCTATTTTTATGCGGTGTTACCGCGGCTCATTCTTTCCATCAGGCGGATGCCCCGAGAGAGGTCATTTCCCGAGGGAGCTGAGCGCGGAGAGGAGCAGGGGGAGGTCGTCGTCCATGATGGTGCGGAGATCGAGGAGAAACCTCTCCTTCCAGATCCTGCCGACAACGGGAACATCGCGCCTGCGCAGCATGACCTCCAGCTTCTGAGCCGAGACCCCCGCCACCTCCACCGAGATCAGGGACGTCGGCAGCTCCAGCAACGGAAGTGCCCCCCCTCCCACCTGGGAGGTGCCGTCCACCAGAGTCAGGCTGACCGTCGCCGGGACAGCCCGGCGCAGCCGCCGCAGGAGTTTCCTGCCGCGGGCGGCCAGCTCGGGAGCGGTCGCCGCGAGCATCCGCAAGGTCGGGATCTCGGCGAGGGCCTGGCGCTCGTCGCGGTAGAGCCGCAGGGTCCCTTCCAGCGCGGCCAGGGTCAGCTTGTCGATCCGCACCGCCCGCAGCAGTGGGTGCTTCTTCATCAGCTCCAGCCAGTTCTTCCTGCCGACGATGATCCCCGCCTGGGGTCCGCCGAGGAGCTTGTCGCCGCTGAAGGTGACCACGTCCACCCCGGCGCGGACGAACTCCTGCACGGTCGGCTCCCCACCCCCCAGGATCCGGGCGAGATCGACCAGGTTGCCGCTCCCGACGTCGGCCATGACCGGCAGGGAGAACTCCCGGCCGATGTCGACCAGCTCATGGGCGGTGACTTCGGAGGTAAAGCCGACCAGGGCGAAATTGCTGGTATGGACCTTGAGGAGGAGGCCGGTCTCAGGGGTCACGGCGTTGCGGTAATCGCGGGGGTGGGTCCGGTTGGTGGCGCCGACCTCCCTGAGGATGGCGCCGCTCTGCCGCATCACGTCGGGGATTCGGAACGAGCCGCCGATCTCCACCAGCTCGCCCCGGGAGACCACCGCCTCCCGGCCGGCCGCCAGGGCCGACAGGGCGAGGAGGACCGCTGCCGCATTGTTGTTCACCACCAGCGCCGCCTCGGCGCCGGTCAGCTCGCACAGGAGCCGTTCCACATGGGAATAGCGGCTCCCCCGCTCGCCCCGCTCCAGGTCGAACTCCAGGTTCGAGTAGCCGAAGGCGACGTCGAGCAGGGTCTGCCGGACCGTCTCCGGCAGGGGAGAGCGGCCGAGATTGGTATGTATCACCACCCCGGTGCCGTTCACCACCCGCTTCAGGCTGAAGGCGCCGGCCGCGGCCAGCTCCCGGCGCACCCGCTCGGCTACGCCGCTCTCCGTGAGCGCCTCGTGGCCCGCTTCCCCCGCCATGAGCTCGCCTCGCACCGCCGCCAGGACGGCGCGCACCGCCTTGACCAGGACCGGCCGGGGGTAATCGCCGAGCAGGACCTTGACCGCCGGCCACTCCAGCACCTTGTCGACTTTCGGGATGTTTTTCAGCATGGCCACCAAGATACCTTCGCGATCATCCCGCTGTCAAGCGAATCTGCACGGGCCGCTAACCTTTCCCCTACAGGTCCATATGGAGGGCCGCCGTTCTCTCGGCAGGTTTCAGGGGGCGGCCGCCGTCGCTGCTCTGCATCAGCACCTTGCCGCCGTATTCGGCATTCTTGCGCACCAGTTGTTCCGCGAGGTCCGCGTCCCTGTTCCGGAACGCCTCGATAATCTTGTCATGCTCCTCGACCGAGATGTGCATCCTCCCCGGCAGGCTGAGGGAGGCGATCCGGAGCCGCTGGAACTTACCCACCAGGTTCATGATCAGCTCGTACAGCTTCTCGTTGTCGGCCGCCCGGATGAACAGTTCGTGGAAATCGTTGTGCACCTTGAAAAAGTGCTTGAAGTCACCATCGTCGGCCAGGTGGAGGAGCTTCGCGTTGATCGCCTGGAGTTTTTCCAGCTCCCGGGGGGTCACGTTTTCACAGGCCCGGCGGGCTGCATACCCCTCCAGGATGCTCTTGATGGCATAGAATTCCTCCACATCCTTTTCCGAGAAAGAAACCACCACCGCCCCCTTGCGCGCGATCACGGTGAGGTATCCCTCCGATTCCAGCTGACGGAAGGCCTCCCGGATGGGGGTCCTGCTGATGCCGAAACGCTCGGCCAGTTCCGGCTCCGCCACCTTCTCGCCCGGTTTCAGGGCGCCGCTGATGATGGCGTCACGGATTGTTTCCAGGATCTTTTCGCGCAGGGTCAGATGCTTTTCCACGTTCTTTTTCATAGGGTTTCTCCCGAAAAGAAATCGTGTTATTGTATACAGTATACAGAAAATGTCAAGCAAATCACACGAATCGCCCTATGCTGCGCCCAAGCTAGTACTTGCCATTTGGGAATTCTGATAGTAATCTAGGGGGCAGAGGAGCAGCGCATGGACCCAATGCGACACCTGAAGATTTCCATTCTGGTACTCTTCTTTCTCGTTTCCATAGGCACGGCCGGTTACATGGGGCTCGAAGGATGGCGCGTTCTCGACGCCCTCTACATGACGGTGATCACCCTCGGCACGGTCGGATTCAGGGAAGTCCACGAGTTATCCGACGCCGGCAAGATCTTCACCATCTTCCTCATCATCATCGGCGTCAGCGTGCTCGGCTACCTGGTCGGGAGCCTCGCCCAGATCATGTTCGAGGGGCAGTTCCAGAGGATCATCGGGAGGAAAAAGGTGGAAAAAATGGTTGAGGCCTTGAAGGACCATTACATCATCTGCGGCTTCGGCAGGATGGGTTCGCTGATCTGCAAGGAGCTCGCCGCCAAGCCACTCCCCTTTCTGGTGGTGGAGAAGAACGTCGAGATCATCGACAAGCTGAAGGAAGAGGGGTACCTCTTTCTCCACGGGGACGCCACCGATGACGAGACCCTCCTGAAGGCGGGGATCAGGAAGGCGAAGGGGCTGATCTCCGTGGTTACCTCGGACACGGAAAACGTCTATATCACCCTCACGGCCCGCGGCCTCAACCCGGACTTCTACATCCTGGCACGCTCCGGCGAAGAGGGGTCGGAAATCAAGCTGAAACGGGCCGGCGCCAACAAGGTGGTCTCCCCTTATCTGATCGGCGGCAGCCGGATGGCCCAGGCGATTCTGCGCCCCAACGTGGTGGACTTCATCGAGATCGCCACCGGCCGGGAACACCTCGAGCTCCAGATGGAGGAGATCACCATCCCGGAGCATTCCGCCTTCATCGGCGAGAACCTGGTAAGCTCAGGCTTTCGCAAGGAGACCGGGGTGATCATCATCGGCATCAAGAAGGCCGTTGGCAAGATGGTCTTCAACCCCAGCTCCCATGCCAAGCTGGAGGCCAGCGACACCCTGATCGTCCTCGGCGAGCCGGCCGCCATCCAGAAAGTGGAAGAGCTGATCAGCTGTGCAGCCTGCGCTGACGCGATCATCAAAAAACACCGGGGAGAACCGCACCACCATGAATAACCAGATATTTGTCCACGTCCCCTATCCCTTCCTCCGGGACAACCTGCCGCTGGTCCTGGAGCGGGGCGTCAACCCTGAGGTCTTCCTGCCCGGCGACGTCCTCGACAGCCTGATCCCGGAAGAACTCGCGGCCATTGCCGAGGCCCTGGCCCGGAACGGCCGGCAGACCACCATCCATGGCCCGTTCATGGACCTGAACCCCGGCTCGGCCGAGCCGCTGCTCCGGAAGGCGACCCTGCACCGGTTCCACCAGGCACTGGACGCCGCCGCGATCCTGAAGCCGCGGCTGATGGTCCTCCACCCCGGCTACGACAAGTGGCGCTACGGCGCGATCCAGGAAACCTGGCTCGGCCACGCCATCGACAGCTACCGCGAGGTGCTGGAGCGGGCGGAGAAAATCGGCTGCACGATCGCCGTGGAGAACATCTTCGAGGAAGAGCCCGCCACCCTGCGGGCGCTCCTGGAGGCGCTCGATTCGCCCGTCGTGCGGCACTGCTTCGATGTCGGCCACTGGAATCTGTTTGCCAAGGTGGGGATGGAGGAGTGGTTCGCGGAGCTGGGGGGCTTCATCGCCGAGGCCCACATCCACGACAATTTCGGGGTAAAGGACGATCATGCCCCGATCGGGGAGGGTAACATCGATTTCGAGCTCTTCTTCAAGCTCATGGAGCGGTACGCCCCGGACGCAGCCTGGACCATCGAGGCCCACAGCCGGGAGGCGCTGGAGCGGGCGCTGGTGAATATCGAAAGATATCGCGGAACCCGCTGAATCACACGCGGGACCGGCAATAATGAGTTGGTGGCCCAGGGCTACGCCCCTCGACGCTATTCATTCAACAGGTACGAAGCAATCCCGCCCGGCGCCCCGTCCGTCTCCTTCAGGCATTGGATGAAGAGATCCAGGAGACGGGGGTCGAACTGTTTTTTCCGCTCTTTCTTCAATTCATCCAGAATGCTCTGCTCGCCAAGGGCCTTGCGGTAGGTCCGGTTGGTGCTCATGGCGTCAAAGGCGTCGGCCACCGCCACTATCCGGGCATGGAGCGGAATCTGCTCCCCCCTGAGCCGTCCCGGATAACCCTTCCCGTCCCAGCGTTCGTGGTGGTGCAGGATGGTCGGCACAATGTGGCTGAGGTTCTCGATGCCGACAACCATCAGGGTCCCCTTGAGCGGATGCTCCCTGACCAGCGTCTCCTCCTCCAGGGAGAGGTTTCCCTTCTTGTTGAGCAGCTGCTCATGGGTGCCGATCTTGCCGATGTCGTGGAGCAGCGCCCCCATGTAGAGGTCGCGCAGTTCTCCCTCGGAGAGCTTTAGCCGGCTGCCGATGCAGAGCGCGTAATCGGTGACCCGCTTGGCGTGGCCCTGGGTATAGGGGTCCTTTATCTCCAGGGCGGCCACCAGCGCCTGGAGGGTATTGTCGAAGAGCCGCTGGCTCCAGATCTCCCGCTCCTTCCCCGCATCATGGACAAACAGTTCCCTGCCGAGCGCGACAGCCCTTTCATTGCCGGTGAACCGGGCAACCATGGCCAGGGCAAAGGGGAGGGCCGCGCCCGGACCTCTCCCGGTGATGACCGGGCCATCCTCGACGATGCAGGCATCTTCATAGAAGACCGCACCGAGCCGCTGTCGGCAGGAGGGGCAGGCGGTGACCCGGCGGTTGGCCAGAAGACCGGCCTCGGCAAGGAGCACGGGGGCCGTGCCGATGGCAGCGACGGCCACTCCCCGCTCGGCGACCGCGCGGAGGAGTGCGGCAATCCGCTTGTCCCTGCGCAGCGCCTTCACCCCTTCCTTGCCGCCGGGGAGGACCACCATGTCCAGGGTCTTCGGCCAGAGGGCGTCCAGGTCCACGTCAACGACGACCCGCAGATCCCGGGCGCTTCGCACCGGGCCGGGATGAAGGCCCGCCACCAGCACGTCGATTTCGGCGCGCCGCAGGACATCGATCACTGTCACGGCTTCCACTTCTTCAAATCCGTCCGCCAGGATTACCGCCACCAAGGCCATCGTTCTCCCCATATCAGGTTGCGCAAGATTCCATGGCCAGCAAGCCAATACCAACTTCTATACATTGCACATTGGATAAAATCAACGGAATTTGCCATGTGCCAGCCATGGCAAATTCTAGATGGCGGGGCGCGCCCCCTTCACAGGTACGGCGAAAAGAGCTTCGCCGCGCAATCCCTCAACCGCTCCGGCAGGGGCCGGCCGTCCATCTCCGCCAGGGTCGTCTCGCTGGAGCGGGCCACCGTCGCCAGGAAGTCCCGCTCCAGGAGCCCGGTGAACTCCCGGTCGTATACCTCCAGATCGAGCTCGAAATTGAGCCTGAGGCTGCGCGGGTCGAGGTTGGCCGAGCCGATCAGGCTCCAGGCCCCGTCCACCAGCAGGAGCTTGCTGTGGACGAACGGCGGCGGCTGGTAGTAGACCCTGATCCCCTGCTGCAGCAGTTCCCAGAGGTAGGCGCGGCTGGCCCAGTGGACAAAGGGGAGGTTGTTTCTGGCGGGGAGGACCAGGGTCACCTCGACGCCGCGCAGGGCGGTGGTCGCCAGGGCGGAGACGAGCGGCCGGTCGGGGATGAAGTAGGGGGTCATGATCAGCACCCGCTGGCGGGCGCAGGCGAGTGCCCCCAGGATGATCAGGTGGAGCCTGCGGAACTCTTTCTCCGGGCCGTCGCTGACCGCCCGCACCAGGGCGGGGCCGGCAGGGGGGAGCGGCGGGAACAGGCGCGGGTCGTCGAGGATCTCGCCGGTCACGAAATGCCAGTCCCCGAGGAATACCCGCTGCAGGTCGGCGACCACCGGCCCCTCGACCATGAAGTGGAGATCGACCACCGGCGCCGCCGTGGCACCCACAACCGTCATGTGCCGGTCGCCGATGTTCATGCCGCCGGTGAACGCCTTCCGACCGTCCACCACCAGGATCTTCCGGTGGTTGCGGAGGTTGACGTACCCCCCCTGCCGCAGCGGCAGAAACCGGCCGAGCCGCACCCGCGACCCCTTCAGGAGCCTGCGCGCCGTGGGGCGGGAATACTTTTCCCCCAGGCTGTCGACGATCACCCTGACCTCGACCCCCCGTGCGGCGGCGCTCCTCAGGGCGTCCGTGAAGCTGCGCCCGGTCCGGTCCCCGTCGAAGATGTAGGTGCTCAGATGCACCGTGTCGCGGGCACCGTTGATCGCCACCAGCATGGCTGGATAGGCGTTCTCGCCGTTTTGCAGCGGCACGATTCTGTTGCCGGAAAGGAGGGGGAACCTGGTAACCCGGTCCGCCAGCGCGCGCAGCTCGCTCAGGTACTCGGCGCCGGACGGGAGGGCCTCTGCTGCTTCCTCGCCGCGCCCCTCCGGAAAACTCGCCCAGCCGGTCAGGCGGCGGCCGCTCTCCAGCCAGTGGCGCGCCCGCCGGTTGATCCGGTTGATCCCCATGGTCCAGTAGAGGAAGGGGCCGGCCAGGGGGAGGGCCAGGCTGATGACTATCCAGCCGAGGGCCGCCCGCGGGTCCCGCTTGAACAGGAGGGCATGGCCGGCCGAGAACAGCGCCAGCCCGGCCGTTGCCGCGATGAGCAATCCCCAGAGTATCTGATCCAAACCGCCCCCTTGTCCCGCACGGAGTCTTCTGAGTCGCTTATGACTTGAGTGTCTCCATCTGGTGAGCAAAACAATCTGCAACTTATGGTTTGTAAAGACAAAAATCTTAATCTTAATGGAACGCGCTTGCGCGCCGAAGCGCTACAGCGCGCAGGCACGGAAAAATCGGAAAAGTCGGATCAAAGCTGATTCAAAGACATCATTGTTTGGGCTTAAGGGTTAATCAGCCGTTATCAGATTTTTCCGCCTTTCCTGCTTCCAGTTAAGGTTTTGCCCTTCCTTGTCAGTTCGTATTTATAGTCGAATAAACCCTAAAGATCAATCCATTACAGTGCCCACAGCATGCCACAAAAAAAAGGGGGGCGACGAGGCCCCCGATTTCCATATCGGCACAGTTGCGGACTAACAGCCTAGAGCAGGCCATAGGGCTCGGCCCGCTTGGTCCATTCGCTCGCCGGATAGTCGGCTTTCAGTTTTTCATACGCCTCCTTGAGGGGGGCGGCATTGTGGGAGGACTTGTAGCGGCTCACCCCGCGGAGGTAGATCGCCTCCGGCGCGGCTGCGCTCCTCGGGTATTCCTTCAGGAGCGCATCGAAATGGAGGATGCCGTCGTTGAACTGATCGGTGTCGAAGTCGACCTTCCCCATCCCCAGCAGCAGCGACGGGATGAACTCCTCGGGGGGGAAGAAGCCGACCGTGCGCTGGTGCTCCCTGCCGTAGTAGTCGAGGACGATGATGGTGGGGGTCCACTTGACCTTGAAATCAGCCGCCAGCGAACTGTCCGAGGGCACCTGGAGCGGCACCAGCCGGCTCGTCACGAAATCCGCCACCTTTTCATTGGGGTACGTAACTGCACCCATCTGTTTGCAGCCTATTCAGCCGGGGTTGAAGAAATCGAGCAGGACCGGCTTTTTCTCCGCCTGGCCGCGGGTCAGGGACTTGTTCAGCTCCGACTCCCATACGATGATTCCCATGGTGAAACCTCCTTCCGGTAAATTTGATGCTCACCACCAAGATTAGCCGAGCTTTCCGGCAAGTCAAGGAGGGGGCCGCTGGCGCAGCCCTTGCAGTTTTCCCCGGCAATGACTATACTTAATCTGTACTTATTTGACATTGCACGAGGTATCCATAAATGAACGCATTGAGAACGACATTTCTGATGGCACTGCTGACCGTTCTGCTGGTGCTGGCAGGGGGCGCCATCGGCGGCAGGTCGGGGATGACCATGGCCCTGGTAATGGCCGCGCTGATGAACTTCGTCTCCTACTGGTTTTCCGACAAGATAGTCCTGGCCATGTATGGCGCCCGGGGGGTGACCGAGACTGACTACCCGGAATTCTACGGGATGGTCCGGCAGCTGGCCGCCCAGGCGGCGATCCCGATGCCGCGGGTCTACATCATCCAGTCCGAGACCCCGAACGCCTTCGCCACCGGGAGAAACCCGGAGCATGCGGCCGTGGCGGCGACCACCGGCATCATGCGGATACTCACCCGCGACGAGCTGCTGGGGGTGATGGCCCACGAGCTCTCCCACGTGAAGCACCGGGATATCCTGATCTCCTCGGTGGCCGCCACCATCGCCGGCGCCATCACCTATCTCGCCCACATGGCTCAGTGGGCCGCCATCTTCGGCGGCGGCCGGGACCGGGACGAAGAAGGGGGGGGCACCTTCGGCCTGATCGCCATGGCGATCGTCGCCCCGATCGCCGCCATGCTGATCCAGATGGCGATCTCCCGCTCCCGGGAGTACGAGGCGGACCGGGGGGGGGCGGAGGTCGCCGGCAACCCCCTCCACCTCGCCAGCGCCCTGAGGAAGCTGCAGATGGCCAACCAGCAGATCCCGATGCATGCCAACGAGGCCACCGCCCACATGTTCATCGTCAACCCCCTGACCGGCGGCGGCCTGATGGCGCTCTTCTCCACCCACCCGCCGCTGGAGGAGCGGGTCAGGAGGCTGGAGGAGATGGCCTACGGCCGGCGCGGATAAATCCCGCAGCGCGGAAGACTGAAGCGAGGAAGCGCGGAAGGAAAGACTTTTCATTTCCGCGCTTTTGCTTTATCCTTCCGATCTTTCGCGCTTTAGCAACCCTCCGGGTTGTCCCCTTCGGGGATGAGAGCCTGCGGCTCTCACCAATAAACGCTTTGCGTTTATACCGATCTTTCTCTGCCAAGGAGTCCCATTGTCTACCACAAACCCCCGCCGCGCCGCATTCGACATCCTGCTCCGGATCGAGAAGGAACACTCGTACGCCGACATCCTGATCGACCGGGAACTCACCGGCGGCCTCCTCAAGGGGCCGGACCGGGGACTCCTCACCGAGCTGGTCTACGGGGTGCTGCGCCAGCGCGGCACCCTCGACCAGATCATCAACCAGTTCTCCAAACAGCGCGCGGAAAAGCTGGAGACAGCGGTGCTGATCCTGCTGCGCCTCGGCCTCTACCAGGAATTTTTCCTCGACCGGGTGCCGGTCTCCGCCGCCGTCAATGAAACGGTCCAACTCGCCCATGGCCTGGCCCCCCGCGCCGCCGGCTTCATCAACGCGGTGCTCCGCAGCGCCGACCGGGAGCGGGACGCCATCCGCTATCCGGACCGGGACGCCGACCCGGCCGGCTTCATTGCCGCCCGCCACTCCTCGCCCCGCTGGCTGGCCGCGGAGTGGCTCGACCAGCTGGGGCTGGAGGGGGCCGAGGCCCTGGCCCGGGCCATGCTGGCAACGCCCCCCTTCACGGTCCGGGTCAACACCCTGAAAACGGGCCGCGACGAGCTCCGCGCCCGGCTGGCCGCCGAAGGGGTGACCGCCGCAGAGGGGCGCTGGTCCCCCTTCGCCCTCCATCTCTCCGGTTCCATCCAACTCGCCACCCTGGCGAGCTTCCGGGAGGGGCTGTTCACGGTGCAGGACGAATCGTCGCAGCTGGCCGCCATCCTCCTCGGCCCGCAACCCGGCGAGCGGGTGCTGGACGTCTGCGCCGCCCCGGGGGGAAAGACCACCCACATGGCCCAGCTGATGGAGAACCGGGGAGCCATCCTCGCCTGCGACGCGGCCCCGCGCAAGCTGGCGCTGATCGAGGAGAGCGCCGCCCGGCTCGGCATCGCCATCATCGAGACCCTCCCTCTCAACGCCGCCAGGCCGCTGCCGGCGATGGAGGAGAGTCGATTTGACAGGATACTGGTGGACGCCCCCTGCTCCGGCCTCGGCGTGCTGCGGCGCAACCCCGAGGGTAAGTGGTGGAAGAGCCGCCAGAGCATCGCGGAGCTGGTCCCGATCCAGCAGGCGATCCTGAAAAACGCCGCCGGCCGCCTGGCGGAGGGGGGGACCCTCCTCTACGCCACCTGCTCCACGACCCGGGAGGAAAATGAGGGGGTGGTCGACGATTTTCTTTCCCGGCGCCCCGATTTTGTGCTAGAAGACTTACGGGAGCTGTTCCCTCATTACGCCGAGCTCTTCACCGAGCGGGGCTTTTTCCGGAGCTGGCCGCACAGGCACGGGATGGACGGCTTCTTCGCCGCCCGGCTGCGCCGGACGAATCCGTAAAAAGTCCATCTGCGGCGTTGCCCTTCGTCGCGTGACGCTCAACGTAGCGCTGCTACGCCTCGCGCCCCGCTCCTCGCGCGCCTTGCATCTGGAGCTTTTTCCGAATTCGTTTGGAAAAGTCATATAAAGCCCTTTGGAGGAAACATGAAAAAGATCGCGCCATCCATCCTCTCCGCCGATTTCGCCCGGCTGGGGGACGAGGTGCGGGCCGTGGCCGCGGCGGGCGCCGACTATATCCATGTGGACGTCATGGACGGCCATTTCGTGCCGAACATCACCATCGGGCCGCTGGTGGTGGAGGCGGTCCGCAAGGTGACCGACCTCCCCCTCGACGTCCACCTGATGATCGCCAACCCCGACCTCTACATCCCCGAGTTCGCCCGGGCCGGCGCGGACATCATCGTCGTTCACGCCGAGGCGACCCACCACCTGCACCGGACCGTGCAGCTGATAAGATCGTTCGGCAAGCGGGCCGGGGTCTCCCTCAATCCGGCCACCCCCCTCGGCTGCCTCGACTACGTCCTGGAGGAGCTCGACCTGGTGCTGCTGATGACCGTCAACCCCGGCTTCGGCGGGCAGTCGTTCATCGAGGCGTGCCTCCCCAAGATCCACGCCCTGCGGGCGGTGCTCGACAAGCGGGGGCTGGAGGCGGAGCTGGAGGTGGACGGCGGCGTGAAGATCGACAACATCGACCGGATCTCCCACGCCGGCGCGGATGTGTTCGTGGCGGGGAGCGCGGTGTTCGGCAGCCCCGACTACGCCGCCACCATCGGCGAGCTGAAGCGGCGGGCGAAAGAGCCGGTTCTTTAAAGGCAGTTTTGAGTTTTGAGTTTTTAGTTGAATAACCTCAAAACTAAGAACTCAAAGCTCAAAACTTTGAGTTTTATGGACTTAAGAGAAAGAATAAAGGCCGCCCTGGCCGGCCGCGAACGGATCGCGATGCCCCCCGGTCCGGTCCCCGCCGCGGTCCTGCTCCCCATCTATCTGAAGGAGGGCTCCTGCCATGTCCTCTTCACCAAACGGACCGAGCACCTCCACCACCATCGGGGGGAGATCTCCTTCCCCGGCGGAGTCCGCCATCCGGAAGACCGGGACACCCTTGAAACCGCCCTCCGGGAAAGCCGGGAAGAAGTGGGAATAGCCCCCGCCGACGTGGAGGTCCTCGGGGCGCTGGACGACTTCTACTCCATCCACAACTATCTGGTGACCCCCTTTGTGGGGTTTCTCCCGAGCGACCCCCTGTTCCGGATCAATGCCGGCGAAATCGAGCGGCTCATCGAAGTCCCTCTCTCCCACCTGCTCCGCCCGGAGATATTCCGCGCCGAGGACTGGAGCTGGAAAGGGCGCACGCATCCGGTCTACTTTTACAGCTACCATGACGACGAGATCTGGGGGCTGACCGCCGCCATTCTCAAGCAGTTCCTCGATATCGTCTTCGGGGAAAGGACAGGGGAGTGATGCGCGGGGGGGCGGCAGGGGAGAAGAGGAGCGGGCGGGGCGTCAGGCCGGCCGGCACAGGAGATGAAGCCCGCACCCCGCGCAGCGCGGTTTCTTGCGACAATGCTCCTTGCCGTGCTGGACGATCAGGGCGTGATATTCGTTGAACAGCGCCGGGTCGGCCGGGAGGTTCTGCATGAACAGGGCGCGCACCTCCTCGTAGCCGGCGTTAGCCGGGATCAGCCCGAGAGCCGCGAAAAGCCGCCTGGTATAGGCATCCACCACGAACGACGGCTTCCCCCCCGCATAGAGAAGAATGGAGTCGCAGGTCTCCCGGCCGATCCCCCGCACAGTCAGCAATTCCTCCCTCAGTTCCTGCCAGTCGCCGCTGAACATCCTCTCCAGGCTGCCGCCATGCCTGTCGAACAGCCAGGCGACGAACTCCTTGAGCCGGTCACTCTTCACGTTGAAAAAACCGGCCGGCCTGATCACCCCGGCCAGCCTCTCGACCGGCAGCTCCCGCAGCGCCTCGGGGGCGAGGAGTCGTTCCCGCTTCAGGTTGGCGATCGCCTTCTCCACGTTCCCCCAGTTGGTGTTCTGGGTCAGGATCGCCCCGACGCAGACCTCGAAAGGGGTCTCGGCCGGCCACCAGTGGCGCGGGCCGTAATGGTGCAGGAGGAGGTCGAATATCCGGCGGATGCGCTGTTCCATCCCTTTTTTATAAGTCAAGCCACCGCAGGGATGCAACGAAAAAGAGGCGCATGGGGGCGCAGCGGTTGTTTTTCCCTGCCGGTGTGGTAAGATTTGAGCGCCGCTCAGGGACCGCAGCCGTCCCGCCAACCATGCCAAGGAGTCCGTCCATGAAGAATTGCCTGTTTCCGCTCCTCTCCATCCTCCTGCTGCTCTGTTCCGGCTGCACCATGTTCCACACCTGGAAGACCATCCCGCCGCCGGGGGGATGCGACCAGTGCCATACCGTTGCGATCAGCAACAACTGGCGGGTAGTCTACCAGGCCCCGATCCTGACCGACGAGCGCGCCAAGCTCTCCTTCCAGACGGAACAGGGCACCATGCCTCAGGCGGCTAAACCCGATTCGGCTCTCGAACTCCGGAAGGTGGAGGAGCAGCCCTGCTTCGACTGCCACAAGGCGCCCAACTCCAAGCACCGGGAGAGGAAGGGACGCTACCATCACTAAGCGCGGCAGCGCGGATGGCCGGAAGAGCGGAAGTTAAGGCATTCCTCCCGTGCTTCCAGCCTTCCGGCTTCCGCGCTCATGGAGACCCATGACCATACCCGCCCGCAAGACCAAAATCATCGCCACCCTGGGCCCGGCCAGTTCCTCCCCCCAGCTG
The DNA here is from genome assembly GCA_023701365.1 of Geobacteraceae bacterium. Taxonomy (GTDB): domain Bacteria; phylum Desulfobacterota; class Desulfuromonadia; order Geobacterales; family Geobacteraceae; genus JAMPXD01. The sequence continues at coordinate 47,258 of JAMPXD010000002.1, read as the reverse complement.
ATCGAGCGGCTCATCCTCGCCGGGGCCGACCTGTTCCGCCTCAATTTCTCCCACGGCTCGAACGACGCCAAACGGGAGGCGATCGGCACCGTCCGTCGCCTCTCTGAAACCATGGGGCGGCAGATCGGCATCCTCGCCGATCTCCAGGGGCCGAAGATCAGGACCGGCCGGATGCAGAACGGCGCCCTCCCCCTCGTCAAGGGTGACCTGCTCGACATCACCACCGACGACATCCTCGGCCGCCGGGGGCTGATCTCCACCATCTACCGGGCGCTCCCCGGCGACGTCAGGCCGGGCTCGCGGATCCTGATGGACGACGGCCTGATCGAGCTGAAGGTCCAGTCAGTCGCGGGGAACACCGTCCACTGCGTGGTCGTGGAGGGGGGCATCCTCAAGGATCTGAAGGGGATCAACCTCCCCGGGGTGGACGTCTCCGCCCCCTCCCTCACCGACAAGGACCGGGGCGACCTGGAGTTCTGCCTGGAGATGGGGGTGGACTTCATCGCCCTCTCCTTCGTCAGGAGGGGGGAGGACGTGGAGGAGCTGAAGCGGATCATCTTCGAGCACGGCCGCAACACCCCGGTGGTGGCCAAGATCGAGAAGCCGGAGGCGCTCCGCAACTTCAAGGCGATCCTCAAGGCTGCCGACGCGGTGATGGTGGCCCGGGGCGACCTGGGGGTGGAGATTGCCGCCGAGAAGGTGCCGCTGATCCAGAAGAAAATCATCCGGGCCTGCAACGGCGCGGGGAAACCGGTGATCACCGCCACCCAGATGCTCGAATCGATGATCAACCACCCACGGCCGACCCGGGCGGAGACCTCCGACGTGGCCAATGCCATCCTGGACGGCACCGACGCGGTGATGCTTTCCGGCGAGACCGCCTCCGGCCAGTTCCCGGTCGAGGCGGTCAGGACCATGGTCAAGGTCGCCCTCGACGTGGAGCGCTCCGAGCTGCAGCGGCAGGCGGTGCCCAGGGAAAACCAGAGCGGCAACATTTCCGAGGCGGTGGCGGAGGCGGCCTGCCGGGCGGCCGCCTCGCTCAAGGCGAGGGCGGTGGTGGTCTTCACCCAGTCGGGGAGCACCGCCAGGCTGATCGCCAAGTACCGCCCCCAGCTCCCGATCATCGCCTTCACCCCCTTCCCGGAGACCCGGCGTCGCCTCGCCCTCTCCTGGGGGGTGCATTCCTCCCCGATCGGCTCGGTGGAGAGTCCCGACCAGCAGATCGCCACCGTGGAGAAGACCCTCCTCGGCGCCGGCTTCAGGAAGGGGGACCTGGTGGTGCTCACCATGGGGGTGCCGGTCGAGGCGCGCGGCTCCACCAACCAGATGAAGGTACACAAGCTGGGGACCGGGGTGTTTTACGAGATTTTTTGACTATTCAAAAGCACTAGCCACAGAGGTCACAGAGGTCACAGAGGAAAATCGATTGGCAATAAACGCGAAGCGCCTTGTCCCAGGCTGTTTTTTCAAGACGTTTACGATCTTTGTCTTTCCTCTGCGTTCCTCTGAGTCCTTTAGGCCCTGTGGGTCTCTGTGGTTAAGGCTTTTCCGGTTTTGACTTCTTTCAATTGCCTATTTTGAATGGTAACGGGGTAACGTTATGCGGAAGATATTCGACGAGACGCGGATCAACGGCATGACCCTGGCCAACCGGCTGGTCCGCTCCGCCACCTGGGAGGGGATGTGCGAGGAGGACGGCCGCCCCAGCCCGAAGCTCGCCGTCTACTATGCCAACCTGGCCAGGGGTGGGGCCGGCCTGCTCGTCACCGGCTACACCTTCATCCGCCCCGACGGCAGGCAACTCCCCGGCCAGATGGGGATACACAGCGGCTTTGCCGACCAGATGCGGGCCCTGACCCGGGCCGTGCACGGGGAAGGGGGAAAGATCTGCCTCCAGCTGGTCCACTGCGGTGGACAGAGCTCCGCCAGGGTAACCGGCACCCGGCCGGTGGCGCCGTCGGCTATTGAAGCAAAGCAGTTCCCGGAACTCCCCGCGGAGCTTCCCCTCGCCGACATCGAGGCCCTGGTCCGCCTGTTCGGCGAGGGCGCGGCGCGCGCCAGGGAGTTCGGCTTCGACGCGGTGCAGCTCCATGCGGCCCACGGCTACCTGATCAACCAGTTCCTCTCCCCCCTCACCAACCGGCGGGAGGATGCTTACGGCGGCAGCATGGAGCGCAGGTGCCGCTTCCTGCTGGAATGCTACCGGAGCACGCGGCACGCGGTGGGGAAGGACTTCCCGGTGCTGGTAAAGCTGAACGGCGCCGACAACCTGGAGGGGGGACTGCAGCCGGACGACGCCCTGTTTGCCGCCCGGGCGCTAGATGAGGAGGGAGTGGACGCCATCGAGGTGAGCGGCGGCACCCCCGCCTCTGGGGAGGAGACCCCGGTCCGCCAGGGGATCGACCGACGGGAGCAGGAGGCCTACAACCTGCCGCTGGCGGCCAGGATCAAGAACGGGGTGGGGTGTCCGGTGATGGTGGTCGGGGGGTTCAGGACCTTCGAGCTCGTGGAGGGGGTGATCCGCCGGGAGGAGGCAGATTACGTGGCACTCGCCCGCCCCCTGATCCGTGAGCCCCATCTGCCGCGGCGCTGGGAGGAGGGGAACGAGGCCCGGGCCCGCTGCATCTCCTGCAACGGCTGCTTCAAGCCGGGGCTGAAGGAAGGGGGGATTTACTGCGTGGTGGACAAGATCGAGCGGGAAAGCAGGGGGGTGGCGATCTGAGCAGGCGCGCTATTCATAATGTCAGATCAATCATGATCGCCTCCTGCTCCAGACCAACCCCGAATCGATCCATCAGCTCCACCACATAACGGACTTCACTGTCGGCACATTTCCGCAGCCTGGCTAGAACAGCACTATTATCATGCAGCAGTTGCGCCTTTCCATAGCGAGTAAAGAGCTTTTCCAGATCAGGAGGCCGGAAGAGTTCCGTCCTCTCCGGACATGCGCGTTTGATTCGCAAGTACTCATCCATCCCGACAGGGTCATAGTCCGGAAAATGAACCACCCTGGTTCCGATCATACCCGGAGAGCTGAGCCAATCGAGGACATCGGCGCCGATTCTCCCTTCAGCATAGATTGCCAGATCGACAAACGGGGCTATTCCCTCGATATGCCAGAAGGTCTCCAGGTTCTCCACGAGGCCCAGTGTCCCCCGACATTGCCATTCTGCAATCGCATCCAGGCAAAGAGACGCCACCCCCGCACTCCTGGTCCACTCGGCCACGGACAACTGTGACTCATCCTTCTGGAAAGCGCAGCCATTGAACCCACGGACCAGTAATATTGTTGGCCTCTTCCCGATTGTCTTTTTCGAGTCCCTGCGCTCGGCAACGGCCCTGCTCCTTGCCGGGAGATCCCCCTTGGATCCTTCCAGCCCCGACGGATAAAGCGAGCGGACAAACGCCCGCAGGGCCGTCTGGTTCGTCACCACAAGGCGACGGCCGGCGCCCGATCTCACTTCTTCGATGACGCCGGCATCGAAAAGGGTCCGGAGCCGCTGCCGGTCAGCTTTGGACACACTGCTGGCAGGGAGCGAGGAGCTGTCCGAAAGGGTCGCCAGGTGTCTCGCCAGGGAATCAAGTGGGCCAGACTTCATCGGTCTCCTCCCGGTGGATTCGCACCAACGCGCTTGAATCGAGGATGAGCCGGCCGCCGTTGTCCTTGAGGAAATAGAGGTTGTCGGCGGCATCCATCGCCTCCGGACTGGCAAGGACAGGGGTGAAACCCAGTATCCGCGACTGCCGAACAATGGCGCTGGCGTTGTCCTGGTCGAGACTCGACGCTTCGTCGAGGTAGTACGGGATGCTGACCTCCTTGCGGTTGTCCAGAAGTCCACGCAGCAGCATCAAATTGATGAGCACCTTGATGGTGATCGTCGTGCCGTTCGACTCGATGCTTTCCAGTTTCGCGTACTCCCGCTCTTTCCCGTCCGCCGTGGTCACGACGAATTTGAGCTCGAACAGCTGGCGCAATTCGATCCGTCCCGATTTTCGCAGAAACTCGCCGATGCACCCGTATGCTTCACTGGTATCCTGGGTTGAGGCGAACAGGGGGGAGTCCTCCTGGCGAATGACCTTCTTCAGCCAAGGCACCAGTTGGTCGTTCTCGTCCAGCTCCAGGCGCAGCCTCTGCAGATTCGACACGGATACCTTGGCCAGCTGGCGGTTGAGGTCCTCGACCTTTCCCCTCAATCTGTCCAGATCGCCGAGCATGTTCTTGATGGAGCTCTGCAGGCCGGCGGCGAGCCCGGACCAGAGCTTTTCGGCGGCTTCCTCCTTTTGCGCGAGCGCATCCAGCTCTTCCCCGAGTATCCGCAACGTCTCCGCCTCGGAGTCGCCTTTGCTGCGGCCGTATGTCCGGCTGTCGATCACCAGCAATCTGTTCCCGAGTTCCGCATCGAGGGCCTTCTGTCTGGCATGCAATTCGAGATAGACGGCATGCATCTCCTCGAAGGAAGCGGGGAGCTGGAGAGTCCCACCCTGCGCCCAAGACAGGTCCGGGCGCTGCACCAAGCGGATGTCTTCCAGATATTTCTCTTCCTTGGTGACGGATTGCGTAAGGCGCCCCTTGATACCAATCCTTTCCCTGTCTATCTCCCGCTGCATTTCCCTCAAGTTGTTCAGACGCTCGGCATACTGGGAACTCTTCTTTTCCAGCTGGTCATGCTCCTTTTGCCATTCCTTGGCCTTGGCCAGGTTCTCCTGGAACACCGAGAAACGACGGCGTTTCTCCGTGAGTTCCTCGTGTTCCTGCTCCAACGCCTTTTTTTGGGAGGACAGTTTTTCGGCTTCTTCCGCAGCCTGGAGCGTCTTTTTATCCCGCGCCACCGTTTCTTCGAGCACCTTGATCTTTTCGGCGATCAACGCCGGATCGGTATATTCCTCGAGACAAGGGGGGTCTAGCGAGGCAAGGGATAGCGTCACGGCGCCGTCATGGTAAACACCAGCGGCCATTCTCTCCGAGATGGCCTTGATCCGCGCCTGCAGCCCGACTTCATCGTCGATTTGCAGGCCGTCGGCGCCCAACTGGAGGCCGAGAACCTTGTGGTTCAGGAGCCGAAACGCCTGCTTCAGGTCTGCCTCGCCGCACAATCCCTTCAGTTTTGTCGCCGCTGTCCGGGTGATCCCTTCCAGAAGCCTCCTTTGGGCTGCCAACTCCTTCTCGTGCGACGCGATGCGTGCGGCTACCCGGGCGGCAGGCTCCTGCACGGCGTTTTTCAACAGATAGCCGACTTCCTCGATCTGGGTCTTGAGGTTGGCGATCTTGGCATTCTCGATGTCGGCAAGATAATCCCGGAATTCGGTCTTCTCCTGCTCGATGTTCTTGAGGTCCCTCTTGAGCGTCCCCAATTGCTGGTCGAGCGACCTCATCGACTGTTCAGTATCCCGGTGCTCCTCCTTCGCCTGACTCTCCTTGCCGGCGAGTTGCTCCAGCTGCAGATTGAGCCTTTCCCGCGACTCGACGAGCTCGGCCCGGATCTCTTCCCAGGCGCGGCCGATATTGGCGAAAAGGAGCGGCAGATTGCCGCGGACCTCGTCCCGTTCGGCGGCCAAAAGGAGCGCTCGCCGGATGTCGTCGGCCACCGCCTGCAGCCCGCGCACCTCGTCGGCCAGCCGTTTCACCTTTTCAAACTGGCTCGAATAGCCGGTCTCGAGATCGATGCTCTTCTGCTTGAACTCGGATTCGTAGATTTCGTACAGGAACCGCTTCAGGTCTTCCTGGCTCAGATGGGCCAACCGGAGGAGGTTGCTGAACACCCGGCGAAACCGACGATAGGCGTCGCTGTCGCGGGTCGGCACGAGGCCGAGATGAACGCCGTTGTTTTCGCCGCTGCCGGTCAGCGCCGCCTTCAACTGGTTCGGTTCAAGCTTCCGATAATCCCGGTCGGCCAAGAGCCCCCGGATTTCATCCTCCTGGCGCAACTTGCCCGATTCATCCAGGAAGTCGGCGATGTCGAACTTACCCTGATAGCTGAACCTTCTGAACTCGTACCGTTTGAGGGGGCCGAGCCCCTGGACGCCGACCACCCGGTAGCCGGTGGGGGTCAGGCATTCGAACAGGATGTAGCTGTTCGGATCGGGGAAATAGTAGCGCCTGGTGTCGTCCATGTCCCGGGAGAAGTGCATGTGGCGCTGGTCGTCGATATAGAGAAACTGGAGGGCCGCAATCAGGGAGGTCTTCCCCACGTTGTTCGGCCCGACCAGATGCAGCGGCCGGACGAGTTCCACTTCGCCGTAATCGTATTTGCCCGACTTCAGGATGATCAGCCGGGTAGGGCCTACGACGCTCATGAAGAAACCTCGCTCTCCGCCTGTCTCTGATCGGCCTGCAGGATCGCATGGCAGATGTCGAAAAAGCGGTACACCGGGGAACGGAACCGGAACGAGCCCCCTCTCCGCACGGCAAAGCCGAATTTTTCCAGATTGTTCACCACCCCTTCCAAACCGTCATGATCCGCAATGCCGCTCTCCTTCATGTAGAGGCGATACCGCTCCGTGGAAAAGTGGGGCATGTCGGCAATGGCGAATTCCCTGGTGAGGATGCTTTCGGCGACCGGTTCCCCCTGGCCTTCGAGAAACTCCATCAGGATGAAGATGAACAGCGCCATCCGCGAACTGCCGTCGCTCAGGGTCTTTTCCCCGCGGAAATAGTAAAAATCCCGGGGATGCGCCTCGAGGCGGAATCCCAGCCGGTCGAACAGCTGCTGGTACAGGTCGAGGTTGTCATACAGGGCGTGATAATGGTTACCGTCTTCCGCGCAGATATGCCTGCCGCGGCAGAGACGCTGGAAAATCTCGTCCAGGTAGGGAAGGTCGCAAGGGTTATCGATCATGGCATTGCCTCCACGGCCAACGGACGGGCGTGGACCGTCATGCCGGGTAATTGATATTTCTTTTCCTCTCTGGAAAAACCGGCCTTAAACGCATCGCTGCCGAAGATGCGGCCATAGGCCCGCAGCAGCTCGGGGAAAGGATAGCCCTCATAACGATTGAGGAGCCACTGCAGGACATCGCCGACGGGGAGCGCTTGCCGCAACGTGTCGATGAGCTCGTCCGGGGGAATAAATCGGGGTGAAAGAAGTTCCGTCCCGAGGTTGATCACCGGCGGTTCCTGTGGCTGGTAGCCGCGGACATTGTGCAGAAAGGCCTCGATGTCCGTGTTGTCGAACAGCCCCTCGCGCAGCCTTTCGGTGCGAAGCGCCAGCGCCGTCGGCAGGTTGAGGCTCCTGATCCCTTCCTTGCCGATCCTCTCCAGCGCCCGCGCAACGCCCCTGGCGAGCGAGCTGTCCTGTTTCAGGGAAACATAGAGCGGTTCCACCTCGTGCATGGACTCGTGGAAATCCGCCGTCATGTCGCGCCTGAGCCTCACCAGGCGGACCGAACAGCGGGCGAACTCCCGGTGCAGCGCTCCGTCCAGCAGAAACTGTTCCGCTCCCTGCTTCAGCAGCCGTTCGAGGCTGTCGAGCGAGGCATCCATGGTTTTGCGGACATCGATGAGGTCTTTGAGGGGTTCGAGGTAATGGTTCCAGAGAAGGAGAATCTTTTCGAACCTCTCGGAAACGGTCCGTTTCTCCCGGTTCGACTTGACGGTCATCACCTCGTTGATGATCGCCTCGCGGTTGGCCCGCGAGTCCTGGCGAATCCGCTCCATCGTTTCGGTGATCTCGTCAAGCGCCCGTTCGATCAGGCTGTGCTTGTCGTCGCGAATGGCATGGTCAAGGTCGGTTTGCGCCCGTTCAAGTTCATCCAGGTAAGCATGGATGACGGCGGTCGAGGTAAGACGCTGTTCCTGCAGCAGGAAGCGGAACAAGACGGAAACCGTCCTGCTCATTTCATAGCTGGCGGTGGCATCGGGAAGCGGTTCGATTATCTTGAGGTTGATGAGTTTTTCGATGAGGGTGGAAGGGGATTCCAGGCCGACGCGGTGCCGCCGGATCAGGTCGGACAGCTCCGCGTCATTCATCCCGCCGCTTTTGCGGAAGATGTCGTGCAGAAGAGGGTAATTCTGCGCGGCGAAGTTGAAGAATGATTGTGGGTTGATGGCCATGGCTTGCTCTGAATCCCTAGCGGCCCCTGACTTTCTCCATGTACCGGTCGAACATGAAGCCACTCAGCTCCCGCATCCTGCGCCGCACCCGCACCAGTTCCCGGTCATTGCGGCACATAGTCCGCAGGTACTCCGCATACCGGAGATAATCGAACCAGACGCGTGGCAGCGTCATATCCCGCAGACGTTCGGTCTTTTCAAGAGAGGCGGCAAACGCATCGCTATCCGCCGCAACTTCTTCCATGCTCAGGACAAACTCGCCGTGCAGCCACCCCCAGACCGGGAGCCAGCAAACGATTTCATCGTCCGCTATTTCATCGCTTCCTTCGCTTTCCAGGGAGAAAAGGAGGTTGTGGATCAGTCGGTCTTTCTGCGACGTCAGGTCCACGTCGTGCGGTTCTTCGAGGAATGCGGCGAGATAGGACTCCCTCGCCCTCCCGGCGTCTCCGAGCAACATCAGGGCATCGCCCCGCCAGCCGAGGAAACGGGCTCGCTCTCCGATTCCACTGGTGAGGGCGCAGGAGAACCAAAACTCCGCATCCGTAAATCTCTCCTGTGCCATCAGGATCGTGCCGATATGGAATCGTGGTGGGACAAATATCAGTTCCGGTGCAGGGAGTCCTTTCAATCCGGCAATCAGCAGCTCGAGAACGCCGACTGCCAACTGTGGCGGCGTGCCATCCGTCAAATTCAGCCAGAGCTCATGGAGACGGCCACTCCCCATGGGACAAGCATGAAAACGGGAGAGGGTGTCGCGCCACTGCCCGACCGAACTTTGCAACTGCCGGATGGTCCTGTCGTCGGGTGCGTCGTTCAGCAAATCCGCATATACGGCCAGGGCCTTCTCCAGATCGAGGGCACGGAGCATCTCCCCGGCATCGTTCAACCGGATGGTGCGGCGATTGTCGCAAAAGAGATCGAGCTGCATAGGGCGATGTTTTTCCCTTGATTCAAATACCTACCAACTTCCTCACAGCCGGCTTCTGGATGATAGCCGCCTCGCCTGCCATGGGCAAGATATCTGCATCTGTATTGTCAATAGTGTATTCAGGTGTATATACTCGGTTTTGTCCCGTGTTGGGAACTGCCCCCATTACTCCGAGGTGCAACCCCACCGTTTTCTCTTTTTGGGATCCTACCGTTCATATTCATCGAATCCTTTTGATGCATCCCTGATGCCTTCCAGGCACATACGGTCAATTAAGTCGAGACAGCGGGATGCCCATTCATCATTCTGATGCTGATGGTAGGTGCGGAAAACGAGTTTCACAACAGTATGCACATCTCCAGCCCGACTGGTACGAATATCCTTCGCTTCATCGCTGAAACGCAAAAGGAATTTCTCGCAAACCATGCATGTGATGCCGGGCAGTCGGCGCAACGACGCCTTTAATATATGGAGAATGGGGAACGAATCCTCTTCATAGGCTGGGCTATCACAAAAGGCAGTTATAATATCCTCATACGATTCCAATGGCTCATTTTGGAGCTGACGAAAACACGATGCTGCCTCCCGCCTGACTTCTGGGGCGGGGTCGTGGAAAAAATGTAGTAGGCGTTCTTTGCACCATGCACGACATTCCTCGTCGGCGATATTACCAGCGGCAACTTCCGCAACTCCATGCCGTTGGGAAGGCGTTCCGGAAATCGCCTCCTCTACCAGACCGCTAGCTTCCTCGTGGTAGAGAGCCGCTATGCTGGCCAGCCTCCCTCCAGCCCGACTTACATTCGGCAAGTCTGAGCGTAGTATTTTCTCCACAAAAGGTCTCAACTCATCAAAATGTTCCGCAAGGTGATAGTAAATGAATCGCTGGGCATACTCGGTCTCTAGCAAACGTTGGTCAGTGGCGGCGATTTGAAAAAGCTCCATTGCAAGTGGTGCGTTGTGCCAACCAACTGAAATCAAAGTCGAAGCAAAGCATGAGCGGACAGGAATGCTGATGTCTTTGGCTAGATGGTCGAGAGTAGGCTGAAATCTTTCGATATAATCGGAGTCTCTATGTATTAAATCTCGGATTGCTTCCGCAGCACGACCACGAGCAGTATTCATGCCGCGGGTATGGAAATCGTTGCCGTGACTTACTTCGCCACGGGTTTCCTCCTCAGCCCTATCCGGTTCAGGGTGTTCCGTTGCCAGCCAATTGAGCATTTGCACGGCATCCTCCGGAAGTGTCTCGTCAATACTTCCGAGCAAATCGGCAATGGCTTTTCCGCACCCCTCGCGGCACTCCCCGTATGCTTTACGGCAGACTTCAAGTTTGAGCTCCATTGGGGCGGATGCCCCTTTCAGCCCCTCCAGTGTCCGTTCAATGTAGACCGGATTTGTGTCTGCAGGGAACTGCAAGCTCAAACGGGCGAATCGTTCCGGCTCGTTTTTGGCATACTCCCGCAGCATGCCCGCGAGCTCAGCTGCACCCCCTTTTCCCAGATTGTCCCACCGATTAAACCGATCCTCCAAGCGGTATTTCGCAATGGCGATTAACCACTGTTCGTCTGTCATTTTTTCAGCTGCTTCCTTCGGTATTGGAGATCCGACAGAGTAGGCGCGGAGTTCTTTAGGCGGCCCATAGGGTTTCCCGAACTTTCTCTCTAGTTCATTGAAACGTGCAAGCCCCCCTCTGGTCAGGTATACTGCCGGAATCGCAGATAAAAGCGCAAAACAAGCCCTACCAGCGAACTTAATGCCCTCAGCCCTTCGTTCGTATTCAGGGGAAAAGGCCAAAATTACCGTCTCCAGTTTTGTTCGACTTTCTTCCGAACAATGCGGCATCACTGCTGCAATTGCTTCCATCGAAATCCAGTAAGGACTGCCAGAAAATCCACAGTTCAAACGCCAAGGCTGGTCACAAATTGTTTTGACAGCTTCATCGGCAAAGGAAATCGCGCCGGCAGTGAAAATATTCATGAGCAAGTAGTTGGCGATATAAGTATCGAGCGTCCGGAGTTCCCTGATCGTATCAACAAGCGTCTCTGGCTTTTCTTTTGCCAAAGATCGCAAAGCATGGACCAAAGTACTGATGCAAGCACTATCAATAGAGGGGTTCCCATTTATTAATGCCGGCCAAACAGCATCTCGCCTGGGCGCTTTATCCTCTTCCTCGTAAAGGGCTGCAGAAGAAATCTGCAAAACAACCTGCAGTACATTCTGTACGAATTCTTCCGGTGCTTTGGCGGCTGCACCAGCGAAATACGTGCTCGCGAAGTCGTCATTATTAAAGATGTCCCGCCATCTTCGCCTGGCACCCTCCGGCATTTGCTGCTGGACCAACAGCAATCGTCGTGTCAACCAATGGCGGATTACCTCAGGCAACCAATCCGGGCGAGCCTCTGCTAACCCATGGAGGATGCTCCAGAAAGTGCTGTTAACGGCGATAGGTCCACGAGCCTCATCAAGAGTGCCATCGTCGATGAGCCGAAGGAACAGTTCGAAAAAACGGCGGCTGTTTTCATGGTCAGCCCATTCCATTACAAATCGAAGCCGATTCCTCCACTCGCCGCCAGCGCCAACATAAGGCTCCAGCAGTTCAGCCACCCTATCACCTGAGTGGCTTTGGTGAAACCGCAAGTATGTAACCCCCATGTTGGCAAGGCTATTATTATCAGATACAAGCCAGGCAGCAATGAGGCCCCGTTCGTCGGCAAGATGAAACCATAACGATGAAGAAAAGAAATGCTGCCATACAAGAGAGGCAAACTTGTCGCTGTTGCGTTGACCGGTCCCTAAGGATGCCACTTCAGATTCTAGCAAAGGATATAACACATCCCATTCATCGTTACCGGGGTCTAATAGGTTCGTGATGAAGGTTATGGCGAGGTCTTTAAGGTGAGTTCGGACATGTGTGTCCGTGAGGATGGCGCGGACCTCAGCGCAGTAACGCTGGCGGTCAGCGTCCCGAAGATACGTCAGAACCTGCCTCACCTGTGCCCGCCGGAAAAGATGTTGCTCTGAGGCAGTGAGGAATTCTGTTATCGGCTCGTTCCTCGCGACGAAAGAGCGTGCAAAGCAGTAGTCAAAAAAACTTTCGTGGCCAAATCCATAGCGCTTGCCGTCGAACGTGAGAACACCTTCTGAAGCCATCTGTGCGACATAGTCATTTGCAAACCGGTCCAGCTTCTCGCGGAGAACGGAGAGCTGTTGCGTGCGAGTCATCTCATCACAAAGGAGCTGGATGAGGTCCGGCCATTGCTCCGGCAAAGGTGCAGTTCGCTCAGCTACCGCACGACGTTTAGTGTCCCAGTAACGATCGAAAAGTTCCTTTGCCGTGTTGAACACCGGAGCCCTCAGTGGGTCGAAACCGATGTCAAGAAACAGGGAGAGATTTTGTGGCAATCTCAGCAATTCCAACTGTCGCGGCTGAAATAGTGTAGTGTCAAAACGTTCAGCGGAGAGGATAGTCCTTACCACGTCCGGTGAGAATTCAGTGGCTTCAATTTTTTCGTGGCTCTCTGCGAGCATCCGCCTCAACCGATGGTCGTTCTCCCAATCGAAAGTCCGGCATACGACTATTACGTGAAGTTTCAGCTTGTCCCGCAGGCCTCTAACTTCACCCATCAAATTCTCAATAGCATCGAGAAACCCGGCGTTGCGGCCAGAGGTCGAGCTAACGGCGTCAAGCTGGTCCACAATTAGTACAGCCATGGACCCTGTGGCCGCCGCTGAAAGAACAAGAGTCGGTGATTCTTCAAGCCCCAGCTGTTGCCCCAGTTCAACACTCGTTGTAACGGGATCGAGGCGGTCAAGGCGAAAAGCTAGTACAGGAATTTCCATTGCCCGGAGGCTTTCAACTAGTTCGATGACACATCCGGATTTGCCAGAGCCGGCCCTGCCAGAGAGGATAAAATCAGTGCCTCGGCTTTCCTCCCTGATCCGTTGCAGGATCGTTTGCGTTGCCTCACGGGACATGAGCGACTTTCGGATAAGTTTCCTCTTTCCAACCGCAATGTATCGGTCGGTCACTTCACTGATGAGTGCGGCAGCATCCTCCAGCCTTGGAAGTCGACGCAGTCTGAAACCACGTTCTCCAAGTTGAGTGACAAGCTGATCACGGGTGATGGTCCGGTGTATTGAGTCCTCCGCAATCCGCCTTAACTCAGCCGAAATAGCATCGGTATCCTGAAGAAACAGCGACCTGAGCCCCAATTGGACCTGCTCTTCTAGGCTACGCTCGTCGATTGTGCGCACCTCAATTCGGCGCAGTATTCCATAGGCAGTCGTAAGGTCGGTATTACTCCAGTTAGTTTTCAGTTTTTCAAAATCCGCTTTTATCTCCTTAGCATCGAGAAAAGGGGATTCAAATTCCGCCGGGGACTCTGCCTGCCGTGCACGATCAGCCAGTTCAGCAAGTTCTCGTGCGTCGCTGCTCGACACAAAGGTAAAACGGCCATCATTACCTGACAGTTGAGTGAAAATTGCCTCAAGAATGCCGGCGCCGGCGAGGGAACTAAGGCTCCATTTCCCATCTTGATGGCTCCGCTTTGCTTGGTGAAGCTCTCTCCGGCCTTGGCTGACAATTACAAACTCCGCCTTCGTGACGCCAGGGTCTTCTATACGAATGCTCTCAGCTTGGCCATGGAGCATCCGAACGAGCTGAGAGACAGTCCACCATAACTCGTAGCGGTTGCCGAGTTTATCTGCTGGTCCACCTGGAAGCGACATTATTCTGTTCCTTTCCGGAGGGGGAAATCACGGGGTCGGGTTTGACTTGCCGCCATCCTTTGGAATTCCCTCCAGTCAATCACTCGGAGCGAACGATTCATTACTCGAATCACTGACATGCGGTTTCTTCCGTATGATCCTTCGATGCCGGCAAATTTAAAGCCGGTTAGGATACTTCCTATCCGGTTGCGCTTAGTTGCGGAAACCCATCCCCGCCCAATTTCACCCGGAGAGGTAGCAGATCACCCGAAATTTGGTAGCGGATAGTAGCAGATTCACCTTCTTTTCGTCGGTTGATTAATCCGGTTGCGGATTCTCCCGAATCCGGTTGCGGAATGGTTGCGGAAAGCTTCTGCTATTTAGCTGTGCCCGTCAAGTTGCGGATTCCTCTGAATCTGGTTGCGGAACGGTTGCGGAAAAACTCACGAGTCTTTTTGGGCAAGCACGTAGACCGTCTTTTTGCCTTGGCCGATTTGTCTGACCAGGCCATTTACTTTTAAGTAATTCATAGACTTCCGAATAGCCTGGGGGGTCACTCCCAACATTTCAGACATCTCAGATGATGTCAGCTCTCCCTTTTCGATCAATACACGGAGGATGGTCTTTTGCGTTTCATTCAATGTGGTCACTACCTCAATTGGCACCTCGAAAACCGGCCTGGCACCCTGGCTCTTCAGCTTCAGCATATCCTCAGGTGCAAAGAAGATGACCTTGAAGTGCCCGTCTCGGAACTGAAACTGAGGACGTGACAAGCCGATTCCTTCCGACTCGCGCACGATCCGGCGCAAGCCGTCCCCCTGCTCTTCAATGCGCTCGAAAAATGAAAGCCCCCGGGCAAGATTCGGATTGCGGGAACAGGCGATGTAGTCGAGCCGCTCGATCTTCTGCAGGGTTATTGGTTCAGGCGGGAGGCCGGGGCTGACAATCTCGATGCGGTCGGCATACTTTTCCACCCGTATGCTTGAACCGGCAAGATCGTAGTCACGATGGGCAACGGCATTGACGACGGCTTCCCGCAAGGCTTCATAGGGGTACTCATGAATTTCCACCTTGGAGAAGCCCTCGATGCGCGTGGTGTGCCGCATGTTGCGCTTGAGGAACTGAAAGGTACGCTCGATCGCGATGGGCAGGGCGTCACGGATTTCCTCGCGGTCAATCGGTTCGCCCCGTTCTTTTCCTCCGAAAGCGTTGGCGGCAATGCGGACCTGCGGGAAGAAGGTCTCGGGACTTCTCCCCAACAGAAGCAGGCCGGCGGCCGTCGGGTGGATGGCCCTGGAGTCTTCATTCTGCCAGATCAACCCGCGGTTCATCAGCGTATTCCGAATGCTGTCTTCCTCCAACTCTTTCTCCGGGGTGCCGGTGCATGCCGCGACAAAGCGGCGACACAGGTCCTTGTCCAGCTCGGCTATATCGGCGCGCTCCATGAGGCGGGAGTCGAAATCGGAGGCTTGGGCAATGGTTTGCTCGGCAATTGCCGTCTCCTCGGAGGTTGGGCGCATGCCCTGTTTTTCGAGTTCAGCGAGCAACACGGCCCGGACGGATGATTTCAGGCTCTGGTAGTGGGTGAAGCGCTTATAGACATAGCCGTGCTGTTCATCGCGGATTTCGGCGAAAAGGGCCTTCATCTCCTCATCACGGCGCCCATCCTGCGTATTGTCGCCTTTGACGAAGAAGAAGGTGGGTATTCCCAGCCGCTTGGCCTCAGTATACTCCCGGTGGGTCGCGGAAAGGCCATCAGGACCCTTACGGCCGTATTCGAAGCCGAGAATCCCGATGTATATGTGACAGGAATGCAGGGCGCTGAGATAGGCTGCCTCCGCAGAAATGGCCGACGCCGGAAGCTCCTCGAACAGAATTGCCTCCACATGCCGACCGAGAAAGGGATCGGACGAAACCAGCTCGGTAATGGCGATGCGTTCGTTTTCGAGCTCTTTCTGAACCGAGCTGACAAATATCCTCAGTTTCTCCACGTGCGGTACTCTGTCTCTTATGGGACTCTCTTTAGTTAGAAATTGTTGAAACATACCAGATATCTAGAGGTTTTACCAGTTGTTTGACAGGCATGGCGCAATTGCCACCGGGAAGTGATTCCCCCCCATGGAGTTTCGATGAGACGTAGGGTGAACAGGTATGAGCGAGGGAAGAGGAGTGGCCCAGATTTTGGCAACGTCTCAGGTTGCTGGCGGCTGTTACTCGGCAAAAAGAAGCCTCCCTTGCGAGGAGGCCTTCCAGGATATACCTTTCCTGCCGACTACCACCAGTACCACCACCGATACCAGCAGCCACCTTTTACCGATGAAGCATATTTGACGGTTAAAGACGCCATTAAATGCCATAAGTCTCCAAGGAGAGTCCCACCGGCTGGAGTACCGAATTTTCCGTACTTCAACAAAATGAGCGAATCAAGGGACGTCGAAATGAAAAGCCCCGTATCATCAGATGCGGGGCCTTCTTTTTCAGCGTAGATACTGGATCGACCTTTTACTCAGGGGTGCCGGTGGCATCGTAACGTTTCCGTGCTTCTATAATTACCCGTAACGTGTTCTTCGGGGTGCGACGGGGTGACGGCGGCATCACCGGGAAAACATGCCCCTCTTTTTCAATGCAACGAGCCCCGCGAGCCCGGACCCGAATAGGAGCAGCGTGGCTGGAAGCGGCACGGCCTGGGGCTGAGTGGTGGTGACGTTGATGATGCTGGCCGGGGCGAGAGAGCTGAATCGAACCCCCGCCCCGGGTGCGTCGGGACTGTCCAGATAGAAGCCCCTCTGCTGCTTGCCGGATTCCGCCTGGGAAGCCAGGGTGAATGCGCCGGCAGAGGAGAGGATGAGGCCTGCGGACTCGGCAGGCACCTGCTCTTTGCTGGTGTTCTGGCCGGCGGGGAGTGCGGTCCCCTGGCCCGCCGCCACGGTTAGGCCGCCTGGCGCGGCCGGGGAGGAGAGGGGGGAAGCAGCGGGACT
The DNA here is from genome assembly GCA_023701365.1 of Geobacteraceae bacterium. GTDB lineage: Bacteria > Desulfobacterota > Desulfuromonadia > Geobacterales > Geobacteraceae > JAMPXD01. The sequence goes on along the minus strand of JAMPXD010000002.1, from coordinate 30,595 downwards.
GCTCAGTCCCTGGAGATGCAGTGCCTCCTTGGGCGACTGGCTGCTCCCGGATGAAATCCGGCCAGTGCCGTTCTGCCCGAAGACAGCCGCCCGATCCTCCTTTCGCTCGGCCACAGATAAGGTCCCGCTCAAGAGGGTTTGCGCCGGTGGCTCGGCCAGGGCCGCCCGGGCATGATTTCCTGTCCCGAGAAGAAGGAGAGCCGCGATCATTCCGGAAATCATTTTCATGATTGTCTCCATGCTCCATGAAAGGAAAAAGAGGGGCCTTGGAAAAGGCCCCTCACCTGATTGCAGCGAATTTAAGACCAGACTAGGGGGTCTGGGGGTCGATGGCGCCGCTGAAGAAGGGGTACTCGGCTTCGCCGCCCTTGAAAAACTTCATCTCATCGGCGGTGGCCCAGTACTTGGCCTTGGTGGAGGGGACGTTGCCCGGGATGGCGGCGTAGGCGGTGAGGGCGTCGACTACCGGGCGCTGGGCCGCGGTAGTGCGGGCCGGGTCTTCGTAGATCCACTGGGTGGTCCAGAAATCATAGAGGCCGTTGCGGATGTTGAAGCGGGTGCCGAAGGCGCCGTTGTACTTGACGGCCTTGACGTTCTGGCTGGTGCCGGCTACGCCGGTCGCCTGATCGGCGTCGGCGTAGCCGATGGCGCCGATGAGGGAGCCGGTCGTGGCGGTGGTGCTGTTGCCGTTGACGCACTTGATGCTGTCGCCCGCCGACTCGTTGAACCAGATTCTCCCCGCGTCTTCCCAGGTTGCGACTGCGTTGCCCCAGCCATTGCCGCGCATGACCGACCAGTCAAAGGCGGCGGCGGTGCCGGAGCCGGCGTGGCGGATGCAGGCGACGATTGGCTGGGCGGTGAAGTAGGCGCCGAAATCGGACCAGTCGCTGGCGGTGCCGGAGAAGATGTTGACCGCCTGGAGGCGAGTGATGTTGTCGATGGTGCTTGCGGCGCCGCAGGAGCCGGCCGTGCCGCCGCAGTCGGCGTCAGCCGCGCAGTATTCGCCGGCCAGCATGCCGGCTGCGGTGGTGCACTTCTTGGCGGTGACCGCGTTGTTCACGAAGAAGCCGAACGGCACCACGAGGGGGTTGGTGTGGGTGAGGCTGCTGGCGTCCTCGCCGGTCAGGGTGACGTTCCAGTCGCCGCCGGCGCGGGGGCCGAACTTCTGGCCGTGGCTCTCCTGGACGAACGCTTCGCCCGCCACGTCGGAGGCGCCGAGGGTTACGGTCTGGCAGGTGAGGTTGTTGGGGTCGGCGACCGAGTTGGCCATCTTCCGCAGGTAGCCGTTGGCGCAGCCGTCGGGGTTGGAGGACGCCGTGAGGGAGCGGACCGACTCGTAGGAGGCCTTGCCGGAGTAGCGGATGGTCACGTTGTTGCCGCCGAAGGCGGTGCAGCTGTTGCCGGAAGTGACGCCGTGCTTGCCGCTGCTGTCCGCGGCCTGGGTAACGCCGGTGCACCCCTTGGCGATCAGGAAGTTGTCGGCGGCGTCGTTCCAGAAGAGGTACTGGGCGGAGGCGCCGTAGATGTTGATGTCAACGTTGGCGGCGTGGGCCGCGCCGGCCATGGCGAGGACGGCGGCGGTGGCGGCCAGGGTCTTGATGCTCTTCTTCATGATACAGTCTCCTTTGATATTAGGGTTGATGGTTTCCCCCGGCGCAGCCGGGGGATGTGCGAACAAATCCCTCAAGATGTTACTTGTTGAACTTCCTTCTGATCCCCACCAGGCCGAGGAGGCCGGAGCCCATCAGCATGAAGGCGGGGGGAATCGGGGTCGCTACCACTTGGGTGCTGCCGTCGGCCAGGGTCTTGAGGGTTACGGTCTTGACCCCGGCGCCCTGGCCGGTCGTGCTCGGATTGTCCCAGAAGAAGAGGTTCTGGGTGGTGTAACCGACAGTATCCAGTGCCCCCAGGGCGATTTCGCCGTTGGCGGCTGAGTAGAACGTGTTGAACTTGCCGACCTTGGTGCCGTTCGCGTCTTCCTTAACCCAGTAGGAGTTGGCATCGCTCATGCCGAGGGTGTTGCTGGAACCGCCGAGGCCAGCGTATCTGCTCAGGACGCTGCCGATTGTTCCACTGCTTGCACTCCAGGAAGTTGTGAACACGCTCTGGGTCGCGGCATTGCTGGAGAGCCAGAGGTCCTTGGAGCCGATGGTGACGCCGAAGTAGGTGACCTTCAGGTCGCCGACCGCCGCGCTGCCGAGACTACCGTAGTTGAGGAAGGAGTCGGCGCCGCCGCCGAAGGTGCCGCCGGCGAGGACGGTGGAGGCCGCGCCGAGGTCGGTGGCGACCTCGGTCATGGTCGACTGGTTGTAGACGACCCGGATGATGTGGCCCTGCTCGAAGTAGGCGAGGGCGTTGCCGGCCATGGCGACGGTCAACAGCGCGCCGGCGAGAAGGGCAATCAGCTTCTTTTTCATTTCTTTCTCCTGTGTTGGTTGGTTGATATGCTGCTGTTCATGCTTCCCGGTGATAATCCATTCATGCTGCCACTGTACGAATCTGTCTCCTTGTCCACCCCCTTTCCCTGTTCTGCCGGGCTTTTGAAAACAAAAAAGCCCAAATCAAGCAGAAGCTTCTCTTGATTTGGGCTTTCTGTTTCCTGCGGAACAGGTCAGCAAAGTACCCGGTATTCAATTAGCTCGGAAGCGCGCAAGAGCGAAAGGCGGAAGGAGAATCAGCGCTTTCGCCCCTTCGTCTGCCGCACTCCCCTTATTCTTTCAGCGCCTCGCGGCCGAGCGCGATTTCCTCGAACTTCTCTATCCTGGCGATCCCCCCCTGGCTGAAGTTGACCTTGAGGTAACCGGTGAACTCCTTGCCGGCCAGGGCATGGATCATCTCGAACAGCCGGTCGTGCTTCTCCGTCCTGCTCAGCTTCACCGGCTTGCCGATCTGTTGTTTATCGTTCTTGTTTTCCATGGCTCCGTTCATGTCGCTTCCGGTGAGTCCCGGCCGGTTTGACCGGATTGCCGTGCCGGGACTTCGCTCTCCTGCAAACTACGGTTGGGGATGCTAGCACCCTATTGCTACTTCCGTGTTAAGGTTCTCTGAATATTTGGTTAAATTTCGGCCCGCCAGGTAAACTCCCTCGCCATGAACCGGGTGCGACTGTATCAGGCGATTGTTTCATCTCCATTACAACCAGTAAAAAGTTTGATGAATAAATATTTTTTGAAATTGCATCCTGCATGACAAGCAGATGTAACAAATACCTGTTAGGTTATGCCACGCCGATGGGAACCGGAGGGAGGAGAATAGGGATGGGACATTCGACACACATATATAAATGCATGGCGATTCTTCTCGTGACGGTGGCCACCGGTTGCGCGGCGACTGCCGAACGCCGGACCGTCGGCGTCGGCGTCGGCGACCGGGTCCGGGTCGGGTACAGTTGCCGTCTTCCGAACGGCGAGCTGGCGGCGACCACGGGGAAAGACGCCGCCGCCGACCCGTCCGTGCCGAAGTCGGCGCTGTTCATGGCGCGCAAGGGAGCCGTCCCGCTTTCCCTGGAGGCGGGGGTCGCGCCGGCCGCAAACCCGGGAGGACCCGGTTTTGAAGACGATATCGCGGCCGGCCTGGCCCCGGCGCTGCCGGGGATGTCGGTCGGGGAGAAGAAAAGGGTGGAGCTCAAGGGTGAAGCGGTCGCCGGGCTTGCCGGGAACGAGAGGTTTCTCCGGATGGCCAGGGTCAGGAAAAGACCGAAGGAGATGAGGCTTTCCCGGGAGGAATACGCCGCCAAGACCGGCCGGGAGCCGGAGGTCGGACGGCGCTTTGTCATAGACCCCGCCTTCCCCGGCCAAGTGACGGCGGTGAGCGAACAGGAGGCGGTCATCAGCTTCCCCCTTCCCGAGGGGGGGGAGATCCAGACCCCATTCGGCCCGGGGAAGGTGCGGGACGCCGGGGACCGCTACGAGATAGAGATAGATGCCCAAGTGGGGCTGCTGGTCAGGTCCGGCCCCCTTGTCGGGCGGATCAGCGAGGTGAGCGAGCGTGACTTCACCATCGATTATGGCTACCGGTTCGGCGGTGAGACGCTTTCCTGCGAGGTGGAGGTGGAGGCTGTCGAACCCTTAAAGCAGGGTGACCATTCAGAACCGACCAGGCCATAACTCCCCCTCACCCCCTCTTAGCTTAAGAGGGGGAATGTAATCCTCCTCCCCTTAAGTTAAGGGGAGGCTGGGAGGGGTTATGTGGCTGGACGTCTTCAGCAGCACATCAACCTGATCAGTTACAAAGCAGGAAAGGAATACCATGCTTTCGAAAAAACCATTCATCTTGTCACTGCTCGTCGCCGCTCTTCTTCTTTCCGCCGCGCCGCACTCCCGTGCGGAGGACGGAAAGCCCTGTTGCCAGCCCCCTGCGGGAGCTTCCGATAAGCCGGGCCTTGCCGAGGTCCGGAAGCGCCTCGAGGATGCCGTCAGGGAGGCCGGTGAGAACGGCGGCAAGGCTGTGAGCATCGATCTCGACGAGGACCCGGCGCGGGTGCAGCCGGGAGACCTGGTGCAGGTCAACTACGTCCTCACCTTGGAGGACGGCTCTCTCGTCGGGACGACCTTCGCGGAGGCCGCCAGTGACAAGGGCCGCAAAAAGAGCGAGGCTTACCGGGAGCAGCAGGGGTTCGCCCCGGTCGAAGTCGTGGCCGGCGCGCCATCGGAGCCGCCGGGGATCGGGGACGCGCTGGCCGGGATGGCCGCGGGCGGGAAGAAGCGGGTGAAGATCTCCGCCGACAAGGGGTACGGTCCCATCGACCCGGCAAAGAGGGTCACCTTTCCGCGGATCAAATCCATGCCCCGCACCATCCGCCTCAGCGCCGCAGAGTACGTGCAACATTTCGAGGGATTCCCCTCGCCGGGGAAAGAGGTGCGGCTCTCCCCCTACGTGGCCGGGCGGGTCGCCGAGGTCGGCGAGCGCGACGTGAAGCTGGAGATGGTCGCCAGGGACGGCGAGCGCTTCGAGGAGAGCTTCGGCTCCGTCACCGTCGGGGTCGATGGGGAGAAGGTGAACCTCACCCTCTCGCCGCGCAGCGGCGCCCGGTTCGAGGTCGAGTCCCGGGAGGGGCGGGTTGCCGTCGTGGACAACGACACCTTCACGGTCGATTTCAACCACCCGCTGGCGGGAAGGGACCTTCTCCTCGACCTGGAAGTCGTCTCGCTCACCAAGGGATCGAGGCTGAGGATGGTGACCCTGCCCTGGCAGGAGGACCATGATGCGGGGCTTGCCGCTGCCCGCAGGGAGAACAGGCCGGCGGTGCTGGTCCTCTACGCCGACTGGTGCAACTGGTGCCGGAAGCTCTTCAGCGAAAGCCTGGAAGATCCCAGGGTCAAGAACCTGCGTGACCGGTTCGTATGGGTGAAGGTCAATTCGGACAGGCAGAAGGAATACAAGGCCCGCTATGGCCAGTCGGGCTTCCCCCTGGTGCTGCTCCTCAATGCCGACGGTAGCGTGGCCGGGAAAATGGACGGTTTCCGCGACGGCGCTGCGCTTGCCGAAACATTGAAGAAAGTATTGGCGCAGTCGTAGCGGACCCCGAGAAAGGTGAAATGAATCAGCATGGCAACTGGAAATCCCCGTCTCTTCAGGAAACAGAGCACCCTGCACTGGCTGCTTTTCGTAATCTTCTTGGTACTCTTCCTGCTGAACCTGGCGCTCACCACGGCTTCTGCCGCTGAAGAGAGTGCCGTTGCCGCCGGCCAGAAGGAAGTGACCTTTCCCATCAGGCGTTTCGTGATCTCCGGCAACACGGTCTTTCCCCGGGACGAGCTGCGGGAGCTGCTGGACGATCTGCGCGGCGACGGCCGGACCGCGGCCGCCGTGGAACAGGCGCGCGAGCGGCTGGAAAAGTTCCATCATGACCGGGGCTACCCGACGGTCATCGTCAACATCCCCGAGCAGTCGGTGGAGGGGGGCTTCGTCTACCTCCAGGTGATCGAGCAGCGGATCGGCGCGGAGAAGGTGGCCGGGCTCCGCCATTTCCCCGAGGAGACGGTCCGGCAGTTATTCCCGTCCCTGGCTGAGGGGCAGATTCCCCACGTGCCGACCATCACCGAGGAGTTCGCCAGGGCCAACCGGAACCCCGACCTGCGGATCACGCCGGGGCTCGCGCCGTCGAAGGAGGCCGGCACGGTGGAGGTGGAGCTGAAGGTGGAGGACCGGTTCCCGCTCCACGGCAGCCTGGAGCTGAACAACCGGGCGAGCCACGACACCACCGAGCTCAGGCTGAACGCCGCGCTCCGCTACGACAACCTCTGGCAGCGGGAGCATTCGGTGGGGGTCCAGTACCAGACCTCACCCGAGAAGCCGAGCGAGGTGCAGGTCCTCTCAGGCTCCTACGTCCTCCCCGACCCGTGGCACGACGACCGGCGGATCGTTTTCTACGGGGTCTGGTCTGACACCGACACCATTGCGGCGGTGGGGGACATCCAGACCATCGGCCGGGGGTTCATTGCCGGCGGCCGCTACCTGATGCCGCTCCCCAAGGCGGGGGATTACAACCACAGCGTGACCCTCGGCGTCGACTACAAGAAATTCCGGGAGACAGCCGGCTTCACCACCGAGGTGAGCTACCTCCCGTTTTCGCTCGGCTATGACGCCTCGCTTGCGGATTCCTCCGGCCTGACCATCTTCAACGCCGGCCTCTCCATGGCGTTCCGCGGCGCGGTGACAGACCAGATTGACATGGTTAACAAGCGGGGTGAGGCGAAGGGGAACTTCCTCACCGGCGTCTTGGGAGTGGAGCGGCAGCAGAAGCTCTCCTTCGGGATGGAAGCGAAGGTCCGGGCAGACGGCCAGCTGGCGAGCGAGCCTCTCGTCGCCAACGAGCAGTACGCGGGCGGCGGCATGGAGAGCGTGCGGGGATACAAGGAGAGCGAGGCCCTGGGCGACAACGCGGCCCATGCCTCGGTCGAGCTGGCGGCCCCGAGCATCAAACCGGGAGATTCGTTCCAGCTGACCCCCTACCTTTTCTACGATGTGGCATCTCTCTGGCTCAGGAAGCCGCTTCCCGAGGAAACCCGCAACCGGACCCTCCAGGGGACCGGCATCGGGGTGCGAGGTACGCTCTTCGGGCATCTGGGATACGAGGTGGCACTGGCTTTCGCCCTAGCCGATTCCGACCGGATCGAAAAGGGGGACAACCGGCTCCATTTCATGGTGAACGGGCAGTTCTGATAAAATTAGAGGGATTGAATCATGGGAAAGCAACACAGTCTGATACATAAATCCCTGGCGTTCTGCGTGTCGCTGTCGACGGCGCTGGCGCCGGTTATCGCCAATGCCGAGAGCCTCTCCCGCAGTGTTCCGAAGGCAGGGGCTCTCCAGCTCTCCAGGGGGGTCATGCCTGCCAGTGCGCGGGTTCTCCCCGCCCTGACCGGCCGGAGCGTGACCGCTCCCGCGCTCAACGCCCTGCCGGTCTGGAAGGAAGGGAACACCCTGATAAATGCCGACAGGCCGGTCACTCTGGGCAACGAGATGACGGTTAACCAGACCGCCGACAAAGCGATCATCGACTGGAACACCTTCAATGTCGGCGAGCAGGCCACGGTCTGGTTCAACCAGCAGGGAAACAGAGACTGGTCTGTCCTGAACAGGGTCCTGGATACCAGCTCACCGAGCAAGATATTCGGCACTATCAAGGCAGACGGCAAGGTCTATCTCATCAACCGGAACGGCATCCTCTTTTCTCCGACCGCCAGGGTCAACACCCATTCGCTCTTTGCCTCCTCGCTGGACATCACCAACGACAATTTTACCAACAACGTCCTCAATTTCGCCCGGACCCAGGGCGGCCAGACCGACACGACTGTTCAGGAGCCGGTCGAGGAGTGGAATGGCGGCGTCTCCAACGAGGGTGTCATCGCGACCGCTTCGGGCGGCGTGGTGTACCTGATCGGTACCAGCGTAGAGAACAGCGGCGCCATCGGCGAAGACCCTGCCATCCAACGCCAACCCACCGATCCGCCCCTTGTCCCGACCGGTCAGATAGGTCTCGTGGCCGCCGACGAAGTCATGCTGAAGCTGGAGGGGGACATTCTGACGGAACAGGGGCGCAGCACGGAGTTGCCGGTCCGCCAGTACGTGGTCGGCGGGCTGGTCAACCCCGGCACAGTCACCAACTTCACCAGCGGCACCCTTGCCACCGTTGCCGGCACGGTGGGGATGTACGGCAAGAGCGTCAGAAACCAGGGGGCGATCATCTCCGAAACCACGGCAACCAAGCAGGGGCTGGTGGAGCTGCTGGCCAGCGACCTGGTGGCGCTGGAGAAGGACAGCGTCATCCGGATGCCCATCTCCGACTCGTCCCAGACCGTGGACGACACGCTGAGCGCCTACAGCTTCACCGGGGGTAAGCTGGTGGTGAGCGGTCTCGCGCCGGCGGGCGCCATACCGTCCGACCCGGCTCTTTTGGACCAACGCTCGGTCGATGTGGACCTGATCGAGGTGGACGGAAAAATCGATGCTCCGGCGGGGACGGTCCTGATGGGCGCCAAGAACCGGGTCTACCTGGGGAGCGAAAGCAGCATCGACGTGAGCGGCCTCTGGCTCGAAAACCGGCCTGCCGATGTGAACCAGATAAGCTTCGAATTCACTTCCGACAACCTGAAGGACGAGCAGATCCAGAAGTACGGGTTTCTGAAGGGGGAGAAGATCTACTTCGATGCCAATCTGGGCTGCAACATCGGCGACGTTTCCAGCTACCTGGCCCCCCTGGTGACCGCCCGGGAGCGGGCGGTGAAGGGGGGGACCGTCTCCCTCTATGCCAGCGACCTCGCCAACGGCGACGTCACCGTGCAGGACGGGGCATTTCTCGGTTTTGCCGGTGGGGGGAGCAGCTTCGCGGCGGGGTCGAACAAGATCAGCTATCTCAAGTCGGGCACCAAGATATACGACATAGCCTCGGCCCCCCGCTACCTGACCTACGACGCGGTGGTCACCCGCGACATCAGCCGGCCCGCCCACGTGGAGGGGGCCGACGCGGGGAGCCTCACCATCGCGGCCCGGCAGTTCGCCGTGGCGGGCACCCTGGACGGCTCGGTCCAAAGGGGGGTCTTCCAGACCATGGCGGCCGACCCCCTCAACGATACCGGGACCCGCAAGGCCCGCGGGCGGGCCGAGCCGCGGGCAGGCAGCGTCGAGCTCGGGAAGAAGATCGATTCAGTCCAGATACCGTCAGGCATGGATTTCGTCACGCGCGCCATCACTGTTACGTCGCTGTTGCCGCAGGACCTTATGGCGGACGTGTCGTATATTTCCTCGGAGGCGCTAAACGCTGCAGGTCTGGGGGACGTGAGGCTTTATGCCAACGATACGGTCCGGATCGAAGGTGATGCACGTCTGCGCGTCGCTCCGGCCGGTTCGGTCGTGGTATCGGGCCGCCGCATCGAGCACGATGGCTCAATAGAGGCTGCGGGGGGGACCGTTTCCCTGCTCAACTACGATACCATCACCTCGTTGGCCTCCGACAGCCGTCACACCGAGATAACCTCCGGGATCGTCCTTGGCGAAGGGAGCTCCATATCGGTGGCCGGCCAGAAGTTTGACCGCACCCCCCTGGGGAAGGATGCCTCAAATCCCGAGGCGCGGGCACCCCATCTCACAGGGGGTACCGTCACGCTCAAGGACAACACCCTGGAAGGCGCAGGGGTCGAGCTCGGTGCCGGGTCACGGGTGGATGTGAGCGGCGGAATCCTGATCGATGAGCAAAAGAAGGTGACCGGAGGCGACGCCGGGAGCCTGACTGTTCAGGGAAGCACCATAAAACTTGACGGGACCCTGGCCGGATACGCCCTTGCCGGCAAGAAGGGGGGGAGCATCACGCTCCATGCCGATGAGGTCGCGGTGGTGAGCGACCCGGCCGCTGTCTCGGGTGCTGCGGAAGAGAAGCTGGTGCTCGATGACGCGGCTTTTGCTGCAACCGGGTTCAGCTCCATCACCCTCAAGAGCGGTGTCGGCGACCTGGATGTTGCCGGTGATGTTGTTTTGAGCCCGTCTCGAACCCGTTATCAGCAGCCGGTTCCCGGCGGCCTCGGGCGGCTGGCGCTGATCGAGGCGGCGGACAACCTGGTCGGGGCCACCGCGGTCAACCTCGCCGCCGGAATAGCGTTTGACTGGAACGACAGCGAACACAAACCCACAGACCTGATCTCCACGCTGACAGTCCAGCGGAACGCGACCGTTTCCGCCGCACCCGGCGGCGCGGTGTCGCTGTACGGGAACACGGTCGACGTCGCCGGAACCGTGAGTGCCCCAGCGGGCACCATCACCCTTACGACACCGAACCTGGCGGACTCAAGCATCCTCCTTCGCGATACCAGCCGCCTGCTTGCCCGCGGCTTCAACAGGCCGGACCTGAAAATCATCGCTCCCGGCTATGCACTGGGCGCTACCCCCCTGAACGGCGGAACCATCAAGATGGACGGCTATGCCGTTGCCGTGGAGGAGGGGGCACTCCTGGACGTTTCCGGCGCTTCGGCGACGACATCTTACTTCAAGAACTCGACGTGGAGGGTCGTTGCCCAGACCGTTGCCGGCTCTCCCGGTTCCGTGGAACTCAAATACCGGGACAACAGCGGCCTGGAAACGGCGGTGGCGAACCCCTTTGCCGCCACGTTCCTGGCCAAGGGCGACGACAGCGTCGCGGGCCTTGCCGGTGGGACCTTTTCCCTCACCAGAAAGCTCGATGACGATAATAAAGTGAGGTCAGCCGAAGGGATGACGCTGTTCGATGCGGACCTGCAGAAGGTCGTCGCGGCCGGTTTCGACGACCTGACCTTCGCGGCCGACCACTCCATCATCTTCGCGGATGCCACCGGCATTGCGGCCGGCCGCAGGATCACCCTCGACACGCCGGAGTTCGTCCTCGGCGGCGCCGATACCGTGACGCTGAAGGCCCCCTGGCTGCGGCTCATGAACAGCCACATTCCGTCCTACCGTACCGAATCGGCGGGAGAGGGGACGCTCCGCCTGGAGGGGGGGGATCGTGGCGGCTTCCTCGACATCGACGGCGATATCGTCATTTCAGGCGCCGCCTTGGTGGATGTCGCGAAGATTGATGATATGCGGCTCTTCGACCGCCGGTACGCGGGGATCCTGGAGGAAAATGACAAGATCGACTGGAGCGGCTCCCTCAAAACCGCCGGCGATCTTACCCTGTCCGCCGGGCGCATCTATCCGGCCATGCATGAGGAGAAAGCTGACAATGGCGGTTACGTCCCCACGGATTTCACCATCACGGCGGGAGGCAACGTAACCATCAGCAGATCGGAGCGGCCGGTGTCGGGGATGATCGACTCGGCGGGCGGAAGCCTCACGGTTGAGGCGGGGGGGTCGCTGCTTCACGACGGCACGCTGCTGGCGCCTGTCGGCGTCATAACGCTCAGGGCTGACGCGGACAAGGAAGACGACGCTGTGGGACGTCTCTACTTGACGGAGGAGAGCGTCACCGCCACGCGCGGCGAGGAGAAGGTCCGCTACGGCACCTATGATGGTCAGTTCTGGGATACGGTCGATAAGGAAGTCGATAATTCTGCCCGAGAGGACCGTATCGAGGTCATCGACGCGCCGGAGAAGAAGATAGCCATGGAAGCCACCGAGGTGATCGTGCGTCCCGGCGCGCTGATGGATCAGGCGGGCGGCGGGGAACTCTTCGCTTACCAGTTCATGACGGGGATGGAGGGGAGCTTCAACCCCATCGCTCCCGCGTCCGGCAACCTGGTGATCCTGCCGTCGAGCCTGATGAGCCTGCCGGGGCGGCAGATCTACCTGGCGGAGAACGGAGCGGTGCCGGCCGGATACTACACCATCGTTCCCGAGCAGTACGCGTTCCATCCCTCCGCCTACGTGGTGAAAAGCCTCGGCAAACCGGTTGCTTCCACCGACCGTCTTCTGAGCGCGGAAGGGTACCAGGTGGCGGGGGGCTACCTGACCGAGGCCGGAACCGGCGTCTCTTCGCCGCAGCTGACCGGATACTCCGTGCGCAAGGCCTCAGATGTCCTGAAAGAGGGGAATTTCATCTTCCCTGACAGCGAGCCCCTGGTTGCCGGCAACGGCGGCACGCTGTCCGTTACCGGAGACACCGTGCTGCTCGAAGGGAACCTGAACACTACGCCCCTCGACGGTTACCGGGGAGGGGGCATAGACCTGTCGGCACTGAACGTGGCGGTGCGCAAGGCCGCCGAGCCGCTGCCGGCCTCTTTCAATTTCCAGACACCGCTGGACGATACATACCAAGGGTGGCTCTACCTTACCGAGGATTTCATCAACCAGGGGAACTTCAACTCGGTGAAGCTCGGCGATGTGCAGACCGAAACGGTTTCCATCGAAGACAATTCGAGGCTGACCGCCGGGTCGTTCAGTTTCGAGGCGAAAAAGCAGGGCGGGCCGTCGATTTCCGTGGGGCAGAACGCCGAGATCCATGCCTCGAAGGAACTGGGCGACGGCACCGTCGCGTTTGTCACCCCCACCTCGGCGACCGACGGCGGTACCACCGTCATTGGCGCCGGCGCCACGGTCAAGGGGGACACCGACGTAACCCTGCGCACCGGCTCCCTCCAGAATGACGGCGTCATCGATGCCGACGGCGGGACCCTCACCTACTCCTCCGAGATCATCACCTTCAACGCCGACGGCTCGATCCCGTCCGGGCCGGGCATCCATCTGACGGACAGCGGCTGGAAAGGGAAGAAGAGCGGGGAAACCAATCCGGACGGGACCGTGAAGGCCGTCGAGGGGACTCCGGAGACTGTCGTGCTGGAAGCGCGCGAGATCGCCTTTGCAGGCGACCGGAACCTGGCGACCGCAGGCGACGTGGTGTTCGATGCCGAGCGGGTCACCGGTGCCGATCTTGACGGCAGCGGCGCCATCGTGAAGGTGGCGGCGCGGAGCGTGACACTGCGTGGTGGCGGAACTTCCGACAGTAGTGGGGCACTTGACGACACCGGGGGCAGCCTGACTGTAGAGGCCGACGACATCGCGGTGGTCGGGAAGGGCAGCTTTAGTATTATTGACCCTAAAAGCAATGAGTACACGAACGTCGGAGGCAAACTGCGCTTTGACGGGTTCAACGACATACGGCTCGACAGCGTCAGGGACATCGTGTTCAGCGGGATAGGGAGCATTCAGACGGACGGCAATCTGACCATGGCCACGGGAGCCGTCGAGCATGAAGTTGCCGACGGGACCGCCCCCGGCGGGAAGATAACGGTGCGGGACAACAGCCGGGTCACCGCCGCCTACCGTAAGGAAGCGGGCGTCCCCTTCACCCCGGCCGACTTCATCGTGAATGCGGCAGGCGTAGCCACGATCGCCCGCAGCGGCAGGGTCGAGCAGCTTGAGACCAAGGCGAACGATTCGGTGGGGGGCAGCCTCGAAATCAAAGGGAGCAGTGTCAACCAGCAGGGCGAGCTTTCCGTGAACGGCGGCGCCGTGTCGCTGGTCGCCACCGGCAGCCGCGACAACGACGGGGTGTTCCTCGCGAAAGGCTCCCTGACCGCGGCCAGAGGCACCGACCATTCGTCTGGCGGAACGGTGAAACTGACCGCCGACAACAAAACGGTCAACGTTGCTGCGGAAGCGGTGGTCGATATTTCCGCCGGGACCCAGGGAGACGCGGGCGAGCTGGTCATCAGCGCGGTGAACGGTAAGGCCGAGCTCAAGGGTGATCTCAAAGGGAATGCCGCCGGCGGGCGGGGAGGGAGCCTCGTTATTGATGCCGCGAGCGTAGATTCTTCGGCGGGGATCGCAAAGGCGACTACGGACGGCGGGTTTGACGAGTCCGTGGATGTGCGTCTCCGCAACCAGGAAGAGCTCACGGTGGCCGCAGGGGAGACGATCAAGGCCAGGCACGTCCTGATGTCGGTTGACCAGGGGAGCCTGACCGTCAAGGGGACGGTGGACGCCTCCCATGTCGCTGGCGGCGGCACAGTGGAGCTGTACGCCAAGAACAACATGACCGTCGACAATGGCGGAATCGTCAGGGCGGATGCCATGAAAGCCGACGGCACGGCCGCCGACAAGGGAAGCACCATCGAACTGGGGAGCACAGACGGTCGGGTTGTAGTGGTGAAGAGAGAGGTTGCCGATGACGGGGTCGTGGTGAATGCCGGGGGCACCGTCAGCGTAGCGGGAGGTAAGACCGTCCACGATACTATCCGCCAAAAGATGGACGACAACGGAAACCTGCAATTCTACGACAACGGCAAACCGGTCATGGAAACGCTCAGGGAAGAGCTCACCGGCGGGACGGTCACTCTCAGGTCGGCGCTCTATGACGCCGATGGGAACAGGGTTACCGATCTGAAGACGGGAAAGCTGGGCGTCGACCTGAACGGCACCGTGACCGGGGCGAAGGAGATCATCGCCTACGCCGTCGACAAGACTTCGGCAACCAGCAGTGCCGAGTGGACGAAGACGGCCGGTTACATCATGGAGAACGCGGCGGCCAAGACCAAGGACATTACCGATGCACTCGGAGAGAAGGCGAACATCTTCCAGTTCCGGCCCGAAGTCGAGGTGAGCAGCGCTACCAGCCTGACCCACGGGACCGCCCTGGACCTGTCCAGCCAGAGCGTCGGCAGGCTGACCATCCGCGCCGGGAATGATCTGAAGATCGAACAGAAGATCGCCGACGCCAGGACCGCCATGAGCTCGCTGTACGTCGCCACCGCCGCACCGTCCTGGGACATCGGGCTCGTGGCCGGGGCCGACACCACGGCGGCCAACCCTTACGCCGTCAGGAAGGGAACTGGGAACCTGACCGTCGGTAATACTTCGAACAAGGTCAGCGCCCACGTCTACACCGAGAGTGGCCGGATCAGGTTCGCCTCGGGCGGCGACACGACGATCCAGACATCAACCGACAGTAAATACCAGCGGCCGGGGTACATGATCGACTCCTCGATGAACTACACCATGGGCACCTACCAGGGCGCGATCAGCGGAAAAGTCGGCGGAAAACTGGCCATCAACAAGGATGCCGCCATCCAGTCGGCCCTCGGCTCGATAGCCGTGACTACCGGCAAGGACCTGGTCAACAGCGGTGCCATCAGGACCGCCGGCGAGAGGCCGAAGGATATTCCGTTAAACATCTGGACCACCGACGAAGGTATACCATTAAACAACTACTGGAAATATGCCGGCGGCGGGCCGATCAGCCTCAGGGTCGGCGGCTCCTACGACGACGGCACTGGTAAACCCGACCTCAGATCCTGGGACTCCGTCAACGGTCAGACCGGCAGTGGTTTGAGAGAATGGGCCGCGTCCTACAAAAACACCCTCACAGAGAAGGCGATTGAGGGGGTAGCGGCCATGGCCGGCGGAGATGTCACAGTCCGGACCGGCAAGCGCTTCGAGGGGCAGATCGGCGCGTTCGGCGCGGGCGATCTCCGGGTGGAGGCGGGGGGGGACCTCTCGGGCCGCTTCCTGCTGAGGGATGGAACAGGAACGCTCAGGACGGCAGGAAACATTCTCCCCGTGAAGAACACCCTCACGAATATTAACGAGCCGGGGTACCAGGTCATCGAGGCATTCAAGGGTGACATAACGGTCGACGCCGAAGGCGAGGTGGTGCTCGGCGCCATTGTCAACCCCACCCTTGCCAACAAGAATGACGCCTTCACCAAATGGAACGTGACCTACGACCAGAGCACCAGCGTTGCCGTCAATGCCCGCCACGGAAACGCTTCCCTCAAGGGGATCAGCTCCTATGGTAACAACTCCAAGCCTCTGACGGGTAACTCCCAGCTTATCCTGCCGCCGAACCTTTCCATCGAGGCGGCCGGGGATATTTCGATAGGCGCCCAGTTCGCCATGGCCCCTTCGAAGACCGGCAACCTGCGGCTCGTCGCCGGTGGGAGCGTGCTGGGCGAGCCGGCCAAGGCGGGCGACCCGGCCGGGATAATAGTCTCGGACGCCGATCCGGCAGCGGTCTTCCCCGGAAAAGAGCCCAAATACATAGGAAACTCGCTTGATACAGCGGCTAACCTCTACACTATGCTCACTACCTCTGACAAACCGGAATTCCATGCGTCGAGGCCGGTTCATGAGGAAGATACGGCGCCCGTGGAGGTGCGGGCCGAAGGGGGCGACATCAGGCACCTTACCCTGATGTTGCCGAAAAGAGGAGTCATAACGGCTGAAGGCGATATCTACGATCTTTACTTCAAGGGGCAGAATATATCGGATGACGACGTAACCGTGATTACTGCGGGAGGCAACCTGGAACTCCCCATGAAAAGAGATTCGGACAATGCAAAGACCGGCATCGAGCTCGGGGGCCCCGGCGCCCTGCTGCTCAGGACCGGCGGTTCCGTCGATCTGGGTACCAGCAAGGGAGTCAGGACAGTGGGCAACACGGTCAACCAGGCCCTTGATCGTGATGGAGCGGATATCGTCATCGTCGCGGGAATCGACCCCTCCATTCCCCTCAATGATCCGGGCAACGATGCCACTCCTGCCCAGGCGACCGCGTCGGCCGGTGAGCTGCAGCGGATCGAGGAGCAGAGCCGGCAGGATGTGGCCAATGCCGCCAGTTTTCTCGAGGCGCTGAAGGAGCCGAGCATCAGGATCAGCGAGGCCATTGCCGACGGGGACCTGGACGAGATGAACCGGGTCGCCGAGGAGACCCGCGCCGCCATTATCAACCCGACCCTTGCCCCGGCCGATCCCAAGTCCGCAGACGGTAATCCCGCAGGCGGCGTATCGCTCACCTCCTCGGAGATAACGACGCAGGATAACGGCTCCATCCGGATCATCGCCCTTGGCGACCTTGACGTGGGGAGGACCGTCAACGCCGACGATGCAACTTCCACTGGCATCACCACCCAGTTCGGCGGGACCATATCTACATACAGTACAGGCGATGTAAACGTCAACGAATCGCGGATCATGACCTTTTTCGGCGGCGACATCCTCTCCTGGTCCGATTTCGGCAACTTATTCGCCGGCCGGGGATCGCGCACCATCATCAGCGCCGCACCGCCGCGGTCAGTGCCGCTGCACAACGATCCCGACGACAAGACTAAAATCACCGGATACGAGACGGTGTTCCCGGCCCCGGCAGCCGGCAGCGGCTACCGGTCGGTCACCTACGACCCGGACGGCGACTCCGGGCCGCAGACTCCGCCTGCATATGGCGATATCTACCTTGCCGCGCCGGAAGGGATCATTGATGCGGGGGAGGCCGGGGTCAGCGGGGGGAGGGTTTTCGTGGGAGCACAGACGGTGCTTAACGCCCAGAACATCTTTTCGGTGTCCGGTCAGTCCGTCGGCGTCCCCTCGACATCGAGCCTCAGCATCGGCAGTCTTTCCGGGAGCGGCACCATGACTGAGAGCGGCAAGATGTTCGAGCAGGCCTCCGCCGCCGCTGGTGGGAAAGACAAGGGGACCGGGGGAGCAACTGAAGATAGTAACCCCTTTGCCACCTCGTGGCTCGACGTGAAGGTCATCAGCTTCGACACGGAAAAACAGGAAGAGGAAAGAGAAAAACAATGAGACAGCATATACGGATGGAGGGAATGACGAAGATGAGAAGAACAAAGTTCACGACGATCATCGGGCTGCTGGCGGCGTTCATGCTGCTCGCCGGGGTGCTCCGGGCCGAGGCCTGGTGGGACGACAAGTGGGAGCACCGGAAGAAGGTGGCGCTCGACACGACCGCCAATGGGGCGAACATCGCCGACAACCTGGCCGAGGTGCCGGTCCTGGTGCGGCTCCACGCCGGGAACTTCAGCTTCGACAGTGTGAAGCCAGACGGCTCGGACATCCGCTTCCTGGGGAGCGACGACAAGACGCCGCTCAAGTTCCATGCGGAGAAATTCGATCCGCAGCAGGGGATCGCCCTGTTCTGGGTCAAGGTCCCCCAGATCGCCGGGAATGCCGCCCAGGACCATGTCTGGCTCTACTACGGGAACAGCTCGGCCCAGGCCGGCGCGGACCCGGGGGGGACCTGGGACACGGCGCAGGCGGCGGTCTTCCATTTCGACGAGAAGGAGGGAACGCCGCGCGACGCCACCGCCTACGGCAACCACGGGGCTGAGTTCAACGGCAAGCTGGGCGTGGCGGCGGCCGTCGGCAACGGCGCCTCCTTCAGCGGCAACGGCGAACGGCTGGTGGTCAAGCGCGCCCCATCCCTCAACTTCAGCAAGGGATTCACCTTCTCCGCCTGGGTAAAGCCGGTCATGGAGCAGGGAAGCGCCTACCTCTTCTCCTGGAGTGACGGCAAGCAGTCGATCGAAGTGGGGCTCGACCAGGGGGGGGCCTATGCCCGGGTAGGCGAGGCAATCACCGGCAAGAGCCAGCCGCTGACGCCGCAGGCATGGCATCACCTTGCGGTCACGGCGGAGCCGGGGAAAAAGATCACCGTCTACCTGAATGGCAAGGAGGCCGCCGCCACCGCCGCGCCGGCGGCGATCCCCTCCCCCGCGGCCGAGATGGCCATCGGCGGCTCGCTTGCCGCCGATCATTTCTTTGCCGGCGAGCTGGACGAGGTCGAGCTCGCCGCCGCCGCACGGCCGGCCGCCTGGATCGGCGCGGCGTTCGCCGGCCAGGGGCAGGACGGCAAGCTGAGCTCCTATCAGCAGGAGGAGAGCGGCAAAGGGGGGGGCGAGAACCTCACCATTCGCCTCATCAAGGTCACCGCCCGGAGCATCACCTTCGACGGCTGGCTGATTATCGCCCTCTGTACCTTCATGCTGTTAATGGCCGCAGGGGTGTTCATCAGCAAATTCATCAGGCTGCAAAAGATCAAACGGGGGAACGAGGCATTTCTGGAGAGCTTCAACTCGCTCCATGATCCGCTGGAGCTTGACCTGGAGAATGAGGATTTCGAAAACTCCAGCCTGTTCCGGATATACCGGGCCGGCTACGACCAGATCATGCACTGGGTCGAAAAGCATGGCGGGGGTAAGGAAGAGGTCTCTATGACCCCGTCGTCATTGAATATCTTTCGTGCCGCCCTGGATCGGGCCAGTTCGGACGAGACCAGGAAGATGAACGCCTGGATGATCGTGCTCACTCTCGGCATCTCCGGCGGGCCGTTCTGGGGGCTGCTCGGGACGGTCTGGGGGGTCATGAACACCTTCGCCAGCCTGGCGGAAGCTGGGGAGGCCAACCTGTCCGCCATCGCCCCGGGGGTCGCCTCGGCCCTGGCCTGTACCCTGTTCGGCCTGTTCGTGGCGATTCCGGCCCTGTTTGCCTACAGCTTTCTGGTAATGCACATGAAAAACCTGAACGTTGAAACGCGCCATTTCATTGAAGAGTATGCCCTGAGGGTCGAAGGGTTCCATGGGGAGGAGGCATGAAAGCGCCGGCAGACGACCATGACGAGGTAGTCGAGATCAACGTGGTGCCGATGCTCGACCTGGCCTGGAACCTCCTGGTGGTGTTCATGATCGTGGTGACGGCGTCGGTCCAGGGGATCAGCGTCAACCTCCCCAAGGCGAGCGCGGCTGCCAGCAAGATCAAGCCGAGCACCAAGGCGATCACCATCACCGCTGAGGGGACCGTTTTCCTCGACAGCTTTCCGGTGACCCTGGCCGAGCTGGAGACGAGGCTGCGCCAGTACAAGGCGTCGGACCCCAGTCTGCCCGTGGTGGTGCGGGGGGACGAGAAGATCTCCTACAAGAGCATCATCGATGTCCTGGACATCCTCCAGAAACTGGAGATCACCCAGCTCGGGCTGGTGACGCAGAAGCTGGTGAAATAACAAAGGGGTTTAGGCTGAAGGCTGCAGGCTGAAGGCTGAAGGTTCTGGGTTATCCCTTCGGTCTTCGGCCTATCAACCTGAATAGTGTTCGAGGTGCAAGAATATCCATGCCAGATCGGAAGAAAAAGAAAAACAAGAATCCATATCAGACCTGGCTCGTCCCGGCGGTTATCGGCCTGGTCTTTCTCGGCGGCGCCGGCTTTGTGCTCAAGGTTTTTCTCAGCGACGACGGCCCGCGGCGGAAGAGCCAGGTATCGACGGTCACCCTCCTTAAGCCCCCGGAGGTGAAGGAGAAACTCCCCGAGCCGGAACAGCTCAAGGAGATCCCCAAGCCCCAGCAGATGGAGGCCCCGATGGACCAGCCCCAGGACACTCCCCAGCAGGCGGACCAGTCCCAGGACAACACGCCTGCCGGCAGCGACCTCGGGGTCGACGCCGAAGGGGGGGCGGGGAGCGACGGATTCGGCCTGGTCGGGAAGAAGGGGGGGAGGAGCATCACCCTCGGCGGCGGGGGCGGCGGCGGGCTCTCCCACGCCGGGCTTCTCGCCAAGTACGGCTGGTACACGAAGAAGGTCGAGAAGGAGCTCTGGCAGCGGGTCAAGTCGATCCTCGACCAGGATGGGGGCTTTCCCAAGGGGAAACACCAGGCAACCGTCCACCTGGTCCTGAGCGGCAACGGCACCATTCTCCGCTCGCGGATCGTCGGACCTTCGGGGAGCGACAGGATGGACCAGGCGCTGAAAACGGCGCTGGTAGCGATGAGAGTCAGCGAGTCCCTGCCGGACGGGATGCCCGGCGGGATGACGATAAAGATATCTTCACAGGGGTGACTTTTAAGTTTTGAGTTACGAGTTTTGAGGTTTGAGTTAACGATATGGAGGTTTGTATGAAGTTTCGTTGTTCGATGATCGCCGGCTTGGCGGTCCTCACTCTGCTGGGCGGCATTGCTCCCGCGTACAGCGCGGAGGAAGTTGCGCCGGCCGCGGCGGCGCCCGGCATCGGCGAGCTGCTCCGGCTCCTGGAGGAGAAGAAGGTGATCACCCCGGAGGAGTCCCGGGAACTGGGAAGAAAATTCAGCCAGGACGCTGGGTCGGCCGGGGCAGCGAAAGAGGATGAAACCGCCGCTGCCGAGGCCGGACTGCCGACTGCTCCCTTTGCGCCGGAAGAGGCCGCCGAGGCCCTCGATATCCTCAGCGAGGAGGGGATCATCAGCGAGGAGGAGAAGGTGGAGCTGGCGGTGCGGCTGGACGAGTTGGGCCGGAAGGTGCGCGGCGAACTGGTTCCGGAGCGGCAGCGGCCGGCGGTCGGTGCCGACGACATCGAATACCGGATGACGACGGTACCGGTCGAGGAGGTGCGCGACCGCCTCAGGTTCCTCGCCCTCCAGCATGTCCTGACTCGCCGGGAGGCGGCGCAGGCGTTCGAGCGATACGGCAGGAAGCACCCCGCCGACCAGCTCGCCGAGGGCGTCACCGCCGAGGTGGGGAAGGACGTGCGGCGCAGGATTGGCCAGAAGTTTGCCCTGCTCTCCGAAATCCAGGGCAAGACCGACAAGCTCCCCGAATGGCTGAACCGCTTCAAGCTCTCCGGGGACATCCGGCTCCGCTACCAGGGGGAGTTTTTCGACGAGAACAACAACCCTACCTATCAAAGCCCGTACAACCTTGACCTCATCAATACCCTGGCCGACCGACACCGTCTCAGGACCAGGGCGCGTCTCGGGGTGAACGCAAAGGTCAACGATCAGGTGGAGGCGGGTATTCGCCTTGCGACCGGCAACGAGAAGGACCCGGTCTCAACCAATGATACCTTGGGAGATTACTTCAACAAGGACGGTTTTGTCCTCGATCTGGCCTACCTCCGGTGGAGGCCGCTCACCGGACTCACCCTGTGGGGAGGGAGGCTGCCGAGTCCATGGTTCGCCACAGATCTCGTTTGGGATCCGGATCTGAACTTCGAAGGGGTCGCCGCCAGTTACACGCACCAGATCACCGATGCGCTCGGCGGGTTCCTGACGGCGGGGATCTTTCCGCTGGAGGAGCTTGAATTCTCCCAGCGCGACAAGTGGCTGTGGGGTGCCCAGATCGGCGGAGAATACCGGCCGCACGAAAATGTGGGGATGAAGCTCGGCGTTGCCTATTACCGTTTCGAGAACATGCAGGGGCGTCCATTCGAAACCCCGGATCTGGATAACTTTTCGGGATTTGGGATAAACGTAACCAACACGCAGAAGGGGAACACGGTCTTCAACCTGAATTTGGCCGGAACAGCGCATTTCCCGGGGCTCGGCTCGAAGTTCGAGGAGCTGAATGTCACGGCCGCGCTCGACCTGGGATTCTGGGACCCGGTCCACCTGGTCTTTATGGGCGACTATGTCAATAACCTCGGCTTCAACCGGGATGAGGTGTTCACGCTCTCGGGAGATTCCGGTGTCGGCAACGACAACGAGGGGTATCAGCTCGGAGTAACCGTCGGTCACCAGCAGGTGAAAGACGCGTGGCAGTGGAAGACCTACCTTTTCTACAAGCGTCTTGAGGCCGACGCGGTGGTCGATCTGTTTACCGATTCCGATTTCCACCTGGGGGGGACTAACGCCGAGGGATGGATTGTCGGCGGGGATCTGGGCCTGAACAAAAATTTCTGGCTTTCGGCCAAGTGGCTTACCGCCAACCAGATCAATGACCGGACTTTTACTCCCGGGCCGTTCGACGTTGACGTCTTCCAGTTCAACCTGAACGCCAAGTTCTGAGTGTAGCGGGTGAAGCTGAACCGACCCTGGCGTATGGCTCTGCGGCGCCTTGCCGCGGCGGTTCTGCGGCTTAGCCGCAGGCCGCCGCGGCTCCGCTTCGACCGGGAGGCTCTCGCCGCCTGCATCGGCAGGCGCCGGGAGCTCTTCTCCCTCACCCGGCGCCGCGTATTTTTCGCCAATATCCTGAGCGGGCTGCTGATCGCCTTCTCGGTCTATTTCCTCGACCAGACCGCTCTTCCTGACCGGATCAGCGACGCCGGCATCCGCGCGTTCCTCTACCTCAAGCTCCTCCTTTTCGAACGCCGTACCGTTCAGGCGCCGCTCTTGCCAACGATCGCCTCGCTCCTCCTTGCCGTGTCACTGGCTGCTTCGCTCTGCACCTTCGTGAGGTCGCTGC
This sequence comes from Geobacteraceae bacterium, assembly GCA_023701365.1. Classification (GTDB taxonomy): domain Bacteria; phylum Desulfobacterota; class Desulfuromonadia; order Geobacterales; family Geobacteraceae; genus JAMPXD01. The sequence goes on along the minus strand of JAMPXD010000002.1, from coordinate 7,756 downwards.
GGCTGGCGGTGCTCCTCAATCTCGGCCTTGCCGCGGGGATTGTCGTCATCAATCTGAACGGCCCTCTATTGTTTCCGGTCCCGTTGAGCGCCGCTCCGGTAATTGTCCTGATAACGCTTGGCGCCATCCTCGACCACTACCTGCACGTGCGGTTCCTGCGGCGTCGCTCCAGGCTCGCCGCCGAGCGGCAGGAGACCGGGTTCGCCATCATCCGCCACCTGACCCACAGCCTCAACCCGACGATCCGGACCGCCCTTTCGCCGATCCTCGCCGTGCAGGGGCACCTGGGGAAGCGGGGGACCGCGGCTGAGGTCATCGGGCGGCGCCGCGACGGGAGCGACGAGCGGGTCGGGGACGCCCTCGACGCGGCGGTGGTGAGCCTCGGCCAGATGAGGGACATCCTCGACACCACCGAGGACCTGTTCGCCGGCCGGATCGAGGAGAAAGACTTCGTCGAGGTGGAGCTGGCCGCACTGTTCGAGCGGGAGATACTCCCCCTGTTCAGCGGGGCGAGATTTACCATCGAGACCGATTTCGCCGGGGCAGGAAAGGTATGGCTGCACCGCCCCTCCTTCGTTCAGGCGATCAAAAACCTCCTCCGGAACGCCGAGGTCCACGGCTTCCCGGACGGCTTTGTCCGGGAGGAGGGGCTGCGGGTGCGTTTCAGCGCGCGACGGACCGGGAAGGAGATTGTCATCGACTACGTCAACAACGGGATGCCATTCCCGCGGGGCCTGCGGACCGCCGATTTCCTCGCCTTCGGCCGGAAGGGGAGGAACAGCCCCGGCAAAGGGCTCGGCGGCGCATGGGTGGCGCGGTTCATCGAGCTGCACCACGGCGCCTTCCGGAAAATCGGCAACGACCCGGTCCACTTCCGGATCACCCTGCCGAGGAGACGGCTGACATGAAGAACGACGCTGCCATGGCACTGACGATGCTGATGATCGACGATGACGAGCGCTACGTGGACGCCCTGTTCAGGGATGCCCAGCGCCACGGCATTTTCCTCCTCCACGCCGCAAGTCTTGAGGAGGGGAGGGAGATCCTGGAGGGGGAGAAGGGGGCCGAGATCGCCGGCGTCATCCTCGACGTGGAGTGCTACCGGCGGCGTGACGAGGAGACCCCCGATTCCAGCTTCATCATCGCGGCCACCAAGTATTTCACCGAAAGAGCGCCCCATCTGCCGCTCGCGGCGATCACCGGGGTGCAACACCTCTACGACCGCTACCTGAAGGACTTCTCCGGGATCTGGCGGGTCTACAAGAAGGGGCGCGACGAGGGGGAGATGTTTGCCCGGCTGCGCGGGGAGGCCCTGGAGCTGGAGTGGGTCAGGATCGCCGGCCGCTACCCGGACGTGTTCCGGGTCGTCAACGAGCACCTCGGCCCGGATGCCCGCCAGGAGCTGCTCGACTGTCTGCGGACCATGGAGGAGACCTCCCTTCCCCGGATCAGGGGCAACCTGGCGAATCTCCGCTCCATCCAAGAGCGGATCTACATCGTTCTCCAGCGGCGCCGGCCCGACATGGTGCCGCGCCGGTTCATCACCTACCGGGACGGGGAAAGCGAGATCCAGAGCGTCAACCTGGCCCAGATCCTCGACCATCTGAAGGGGAGCTACGACCCGAAGAGCCAGCAGAACCGGGGTGAAGTGTTTCTCCACTACCGCTCCACCCTCTACCGCTTCTCCGAGATGATCTACAAGGTCTCCTCCGACGGCATTCACGCCATCGACGAGGACAGCCAGGGCAAGCCGACCCGCTACACGGTACAGGCGGTGCAGTTTGCGCTGTTCGATTTGATTCTCTGGTTTGAAAACGTTGTTTCCTGACACCTGTCCGTAACAGAAGTTTCATTGCATTGTTGCTTGTTAATCTTCAATGAGTTTGATAAACATATGCAACTCTTGGTACTTTGCAGACCTCGGAAGAGGTACCGGAAATCCCGCGTCGTGAGCCATGTGCTCCGGTGCGGGCTTTTTGATTATTCAGCATCAGGCAAAGGTCTGATTAAGATGCAATGAACCATCTCCAATCTTATGCGGATGCAGTTCGATAAAGGAGGTTGTGCGGTATGAAGAAGATCATCGGTTTGCTGGTTGTGGGGATATTGTTCATCACCTTTCTTGGCGGATGCGGCGGAGGTTCGGGAACGGCTCCGGCAGGTCAAACGGCAGGGGCCGGGACGCTGACTTTCAGTCTCGATCTATCGAACCTTGCGTCAAATCAGCAGGTGCAAACGGCGCAAAGTGTGGATGCCGTAACGACTGCGGCGACGGTTGCCGCCGGCAGCGTCACATTGATCTCGGGTCCGGCCATCGACCGCCCGACCGTTGACGCTCCGCTTATAGGCGGTAAAATTATCCTTCCTGCGCCTGCTGACATAACACTTACCAATCCAACGGTTGTTACCCAGATCACCTCCGTGACGGTCAATCTCACCCGGGAGAACTTTGCGCCAACTTCCACGGAACTGGCCGTCAGCAATAACATCGCTACCGGCAGGATAGATAACCTGGATGCCGGTTACTGGCATGTAACGGTCCACGTTTTCAGCGGTGAGCAGGAGATTTATACGGGTGAGACGGATTCCAAAGTCATTGCCGGCGTGGAAGTACAGACGAAGGTCTTGTTCGATCCGGTCCAGGTAAATCCGACAACCGGCTCCCTGGCATTCACCGTCGGCCTCAATCCGATGCCGGGATACAAAACCGTTGACCAGCAGGTGAGCAAGATCCTTTACAGCGAAGTGACGGGCAAGCTCTACATCCTCGACGCCAGCGCCAAGATAATCGGGGTCTACAATGCCGATACCATGATCCGGGAAAAGGATATTCCGATATCTGCTCCTCCCCTGTCGGTGGCCTTGAGCTATGCCAAGGATGAGCTTCTTCTGGGATATCCCAGCGGGCAGATCTACCGGCTTGACCCTGCCACTGAGAAAATGACCCTCGTCGGTGACATCCTGACGGAAGTGAACAATATGGTTGCCGTAAGCGACAAGGTCCTGTTGGCCGCCGGCAAGGGAAGCTACGACTGCGTGTTCAAGGCCATGGATACGACGACGGGCCAGGTTCTCAGCAGCAAGAACTATTGGTACAGTTTCGGCGATATCACTTTCAATCCGGCAAACAATGTCGCCTACGGGCAAAGCGTCTACGTCAGTCCGTCGGATATCCATCGCATCCAGGTGGACCCCGTTACTGGCGCCATCGCAGAGATAAAGGATTCCCCTTATCACGGCGATTACTATCTGGGCATGCCGATGCGGATCATCAAGAACGGAACCAGGATCGCCGTGGCTTCCGGCGCGACCTTCAGCTCATCCTCCCTGAGCAGCCAGGACCTCCAGTACAATGGCAATATCGGCTATGCCTATGTTGATCTCGCGACAGACGATCTCCTCGGCTACCTCTACCTCGTCAGTAAAACAACCCTCAACAAGCTGCTCGTCATCAACCAGACGAACTTCTTCCTGGAGAAGACGGTCGAGCTCCTCGGCGAGCCGAAGCTCGTCTACCAAACGCCGACGAAGATTATCGTGTTCGTCACCAAGGACAGCGCCAATTATGTGAAGGTTTTTGACAAGAAGGCACTAGGATGCACCCCAGTCAATATCGCAGAGCAAGGACAAAAAGTTATCGAAGGGCAAGACTGGGGGGGCGCCGACCTGATCCCTGCCGACGGTGACGTGCTCAGCGGCACCTTTACCAATATCAACAGGTTCATCGTCGGCGAGGGCGTTACGGTCTACTTAGGGGCAGGCGATTTAAGCGTTCAAGCAACCTCAATCACGATTAACGGGTCGCTGGTCGGACCGGGGCGAAATCTCAACCTAATTTCAGACATGCTATATTTTGGCCCCTCAAGTGCTTTAGATGTTCATTCCGACGGACTTGGCGGCATGCTGCTGCCGGTACCGAGCAATTGGGGTGCGGGCGGGACAATAACCACAAGATAAGGCGCCTTCTTAGGCAAAAAGTTGCAGCTTCGAATGGCGTGCGATTTTAGAGAAGTGCTCATCGCGGGTGAAGAGAGGGAAGCCGTGGTGGATGGCGACGGCAGCGATGGCCGCATCGGTGGACGGGTAAAGGAGGGACGCCCATGAAATTATGCTTTCGCAACCAAACGCATAAAATCATGGGAGGAAAGGGGGACGTACCTTTCTATTTGATTACCAAAGCCTCTAAGTCAAATAAAAAGGAACGTCTCGCTAGGTGTCCCCGTCCCGCTAGGTGTCCATTGTGATTACTGCATGATACAAGCGAAGCATGTCAGATGTGGAGACTTGACCCCTCTCTTGTTCTCTGAAGGGCGAAAACCGACCGTAGTTGTCAGGCACTGACAAGAGACAACCATGACTAAACAAAACGCCGTGAACCCTTTTGCTTTAATGGATTCACGGCGTTTTTGCTTCGGATGATGCTATTGTGCGGATTATCGGATGACAGCCCAAGGCCGACGGGATCGGTTGGTTTTAGGCACCTGCTGCCTTGATCCGCTCGATCAACTCGGCGGGGTCGAGCACGTTGGGCCTGTCGCCGAAATCGGCCTTGTTTCGCGTCGCCAGCGCGTCACAGCCGTTCCGCGTGCAGATCACGTACTGCACCGCGTCCTCGAAGTCGCTCATATCGGAGCCCAGCGCCTCCCGGAAACCCTCCTCATCGATGTCCGCCAGCCTGAACGTGTCCAGAATGTCGGCAATGAAGGCGCGGGCCTTCTCCTGGCCGACATGCTTGTTGATGATGTAGAAAATGTCCGTGATGCTGGTATCAGGCGGTAATCTCCTTCTGTTCCGCGAGCCGCCACAGAAGCGCCGCATGCTCCACGAACGGCTTTCTGTTCAGGGCGATGTCAAGGACCACGTTAGTATCAATGAGCACTTTCACGGGGCTTCCTTTCTATCGCGGCGCGGCGCTCGGCCTTCCAGTCTCCGAGTTCCGCCCCTTCGATGACGCCGATCCACCGGTCAACGGCGCTCTTTCTCGTTCTCACCTTCTCCAGGTCCACCGCGTGGCGCTCCTCCGCCTCGTCGGCATCCAGAAAAATCACCAGGGCCTTGGCCCTGCGTATTCCCGCGGGCTTGCGCTTCAGCTCCACGATCCCGTCATGGTAAAGGGCTTCCACTGTCTGCGGCATGCTATCCTCCCATAGCCTGTTGCTTCAGGCGGTTCTTCTCGATAAAAGTGTCCAGAAGCTGGATAACCTGCGCGAATTCCGGAACACCTTACTTAATTCCCGCTTGATATCCTATGCATGTCAAGAACGATAACATTCAGGGGGTAATGTGTCAAGATAGGGCGCCTTCTTAAGCAAGGAGTTGCAGCTTCGAATGGCGTGCGATTGCAGAGAAGTGCTCATCGCGGGTGAAGAGAGGGATGCCATGGTGGATGGCGACGGCAGCGATGGCTGCGTCGGTGGACGGCACAGTCACCGCTTTTTTCCGCAAGTCACGATAGAGGGAGGCCGCAAGGAGGTTGCGGCGCACCTCTTTGGAGTGCGACACTTGCCACTTCATCAGCTCCTTATATGCCGATTGTAACGAAATCGTATTTTTTGATTAATGTGTTTGTGATGTTGATGTGTGAATATGGGGCCAAATCCAATATGGGGGAAAAAGCAGCGTACATCAAATTTGGAAGCAAAGGAGGATAGTCCATGAATAAGGTGAGAGTGCTCTTTGTCTGCGTCCATAACAGCGCCCGGAGCCAGATGGCGGAAGCCTTTCTCAACAACCTCCCCGGAGAGCGGTTCGAGGCGCGAAGCGCCGGTCTGGAGCCAGGACAGCTCAACCCGTACGCCGTCAGGGTGATGGAGGAAGCAGGGATCGATATCTCCCGCAACATGACCAAGGACGTCTTCGCTCTCTACAGGAAGGGGGAGTTGTTCAATTACGTCATCGCGGTCTGCGACGAGGCAAACGCCGAGAGGTGCCCGATTTTCCCCGGCCATGCACGGAGACTCAACTGGAGTTTCGCCGACCCGTCGGCAGTTGCCGGCACGGACGAGGAAAAGCTGCAAGGTGCCAGGAGAATTCGGGATCAGATCCGGGAAAGGATCGAACAGTGGGCGGGGGAAATCTGAAAGATCCCTGGGTAATATGCTGGCTCCTCTGTAATAGAAGATTCACCTTTGCTTCACAAGATTGTAACAATACCGTGCGAGAATGAAAAACGATGAAAGGACAAAGGGTTGACGACGGACGGCAGATCAGGTGTCCCAGATGCAACGAGGACGCCTTTTACAAGTACGGGATGACTGCGGGGAACAAGCAGCGCTACCGCTGCTTGTCATGCGGCAGGCAGTTCACTCTGGAAAGCATGAGAGTGCCGCTCAAAAACAGGCCGGCCTGCCCCGCATGCGGAAGCTCGATGCATGTCTACAAGACGGAAAGCCATTCGCTGCGCTATAGATGCTCTTGTTACCCGGAATGCGCTACCTACGTCAACATAAAGTTGGAGGATACACAGCATGACGCATTATTACCATGAAGTCCCGGGCCGGTTGAGGGTCAAGAGTCCCGTGCTGAAAGGGGACCATCTGCAGTGCAAATCGGTTCAGGATTTTCTCGGGCAGCATGACGGCGTCCAGGCGGTCTCAGCAAATCCCGTGACCGGCAGCGTCGTCGTCAATTATGACCCGAAAGTAGCAAGCTCCGGGGCAATCAAGGAAATTCTCGCCCAAAAGGGGCATTTTCGCCCGGAGAAGGCCGTTACCAGTGAGAAGTATATCGCCGACTCCACGGGGAAAATCGGCCAGTTTGTCGGCAAGGTCGTCCTGAGCGCCTGTGTCGAGAAAATGTTCGAAGGCTCCGCCCTGTCGTTGATTACGGTCTTGCTATAAGGGACTCGGAAAACATTAGTATTTACCGAGTCCCTAAACCTTCCCCTTGGCAGGTCCCCTCTTTTTTGCAGGGGCGGCAGCCCCTTTGCCGGCCTTACGGACTGGCTTTCCGGCGATTACCGGAGCGACTGCGGCTTTTTCTTCCGCTCCGGCCGGCGCGGCCTTCCCGGGCTGCGGCAGAACCGTCCCCACTACTTCCTTTACCCCCTCCACAACATCGACCATCATTTCCCTGGCGGTCTGAACCGCCGTCTTGCCGATGGCGCCTGCGGACTCTATGGCGCCGGTGACGAGGGCCTTTGCCACCTCCTCCAGGTTGCCGCCGACCTCTCTGGTAGCTTCGAGGACCCCATCGGATGCGGCCCTGGCGACCTGAGCCACATTGCCGCCGACTGCGGAGGTTTCCCTGACGGCACAGTTGAAGGTGTGCCCTGCGGCGGTCACGATATCGCCCCCCACGTCGCTGACACCCATGATGATTCCCTTGGCGACGTTTTTCGAGGTCGTGGCGAGGCCGACCCCGATCTCTTCCGTTGCCGCGATTGCCCCTTTGAAGACATCCCGGGTGACGGTTATTGATGCACCGGCGATCGAGCCGGTCGCCAGCAGGGCAGAGGAGACCGTATTTCTTACCAGGTTGACGATTTCCACCTGGACATGCTGGATACTGATGATGGTGTTGATGATCCCCTCCTTGACGGTGACCCCCGCCTCGCCCATTCCCTCCCCGTGGGTTACGGTTTTCGCATCGGTCTCTGCATTCATTACGAGTCTCCTCTATCTCCGGTAATATGTTTATCAGACTATGTATGAGGCTGCGCGGTCCCTGAGCAGCTGGATCTTATCGGTTACTTCCCAGGGCAGGCCGATATCCATTCTTCCCACATGACCGTAGGCTGCCAGCTTTCTGTAAAAAC
>JAMPXD010000269.1 GCA_023701365.1 Geobacteraceae bacterium | reverse complement strand
TCTTCAAGAGCAGGTCTCCCAGTTGCGGTCTCTGCGGGGTCGAGGTCTACCGGGGGGACCAACCCGCCGGGAGCGGCCGGGGGCTGTTCGCCGCCGCGGTGACGGCGCATTTCCCCCTTCTCCCGGTCGAGGAGGAGGGGCGCCTCTGCAACGGGGAGCTGCGGGACGGCTTCGTCGCGCGGGTGTTCGCCTACAGTCAGGTTGATAGACTGAAGACTGAAGGCTGTTAGGAAAAACCAGGCACGAGCCTTCAGCCTCAATACCTGAACAGTTGCGTAAAGCAGTTATTATCAATAGACAGAGGCGACACAGTGACACGTAAGAGACTGCTGACGGCCGGCTGGCTTGCCATGGCAAGCGCGGTCATGACGATCCCCTGGTTTATCCTCGCCTTTTTCCTTGGCGGGCAGGAGGGCTTGGCAGCGAAGGCGGCCGAGGCGGTCATGCTGGTCACCGGCACCATGCTGACGGTCTACCTGCTGCTGACCCTGCGGCGGCTCCTCCATGAACGCTACCGGTTCGGCCGGGCCGATACCGCGATCGGGCTCCTCATCAAGGCAAGCGTCGTGTCGGCGCTGGCGGGCATGGCGGGGCTGGCGTTTACCCGGATGGAGTCCGCCAGCGCCGACTTCGCCATGGTCATGGTCGTCGTTATCGGCGTTTTGCAGATCGTCTTCGGGGTCAGCTTGCTCCGCCTTCCCGACCCGCTCCAGGGGCTGCACAAGCCGTACTGCTACCTGAACATCGCAACCGGTCTCTGTCTGGCGCTGGTCATCCTGATGCCGCTGGGGATGCTGACCGGTGCGGTGGCGGACGTCATGCTCGGCACGATCTTCTTTCAGGCGGCGTCGGCTGTCGAGTGACAGCCGCGGTTTTTCAAAGGAGGTCGGGCACTTCGGAGGCGAGCAGCGGCCGGGGCGCCAGGTGCTCCGGGAGGCGGAGGATGGTCACCCCCGGCGGCGGCGCCAGTTCCTGGTAAAGGCGCCGGCTCTCCCCCAGGTAGCTCTTGGAGAGGTGCATGGGGAGGACGAAGGGGGGGCGGAGCCGTTCCATCAGCCGGTTGAGGTCGTCCGTGCAGAGGTGGCGGGAGGTCCGCGCCTTCTCACGCTCTGCGGCGAGGAAGGAGCATTCGCAGACCAGGAGGGTCACCCCCTCCATCAGGGAGACCACCTTTGCCAGGTTTTCGCTGCCGGCGCCGATGTCGGTGACATAGCCGATCGCGGCGGGGGGCTGGTCGCTCCGGATCAACTGGTACAGCCCCCGCAGCTCCGTTACTTCTTCTTCCGCAACCGTCTCTTCCCGCCGGCGCAGGACCTTCAGGGGTTCCCGGCCGAACAGCCCGCCATTGAAGCTCTTCTGCATGGTCCTGAGCCACTCCCCCCGGACCAGCCCGGCCCTCGCCAGCTTCCCCTCGTCCACCCGGAACGAGGGGCGTTCGCTGACCCTGAAGATCAGGGACGGGATCTTGTGGTCGCACAGGTCGGCCGCCACCGTGACATCCGCGCTGCGGTGGATGGTCCGGTCCCGCCTCGGCTCCTCGCCGCTGCAGCGGCAGGGGAATCCCTCCGCCCCGGGGAGGACGAAGGTAGCGATACGGTCGGGGAAGACCTCGTGGACCCGCAGGGTGCACCAGTTCGGTTCGGTCAGATTCCAGTCGTAGCCGGCCAGCTTGCCGGCGCACTTCCCGGCGATCCCGGGCGGACCATAGATGTCGAAGGTGCGGGGGGAGACGTGGTTGTTCCGGATGAAGGTGTCAAACCCCATGAAGTGGTCCATGTGGGCATGGCTGACGAACAGGGCGTCCACCGAGCGGAGCACCCGTTTGGCCAGGTGGTGGATCTGGCCGCAGTCGAGAAGGCAGGCCCGGCCGGTGGGGCGGACGTGCAGATAGAGGACCGGGTCGTCCAGCAGTCCGGAAAAAAAGGTCGGTTCGAGATAGCGGAACGGGAAGCGGCTGCGCATCGTGACTCTCCTGTCTCAATAGCGGGCACAGCACAATAATACCATACCTTGACCTGCATCAATTGCGATTCACCCGGGAGCGGGTAGAGTTGTTCCAGGAGCGACCGCTCCGGAGTTGCCATCAAACAGTGAAGGGAGAATCTGATGAGTGAGCAGAAAAGAGCCGTTACCGGCCAGCCCATGACCATGACAGAGCTGGTCGCCTATCAGGAAGGATCGGTGGTGAGCAGGACCCTGATCGACAAGAAGGTCGGCACGCTGACGCTCTTCGCCTTCGACGCGGGCCAGGGGCTGAGCGAGCACACCTCCCCCTACGATGCCTGCGTCCAGATCATCGACGGCGAGGCGGAGATCACCATCGCCGGGACAGTCCACCATCTGGTGGCGGGGCAGATGATCATCATGCCCGCCGACCGGCCCCATCTGCTGAAGGCGGTCAGGAGCTTCAAGATGCTGCTGGTGATGATCCGGGCATAGAGCCTGTCAATCTTGAATGGTTTCAGGGGAGGCAAGAACGGGGAGGGACCGTAACCGAGGGTGGCTGCGGCAGGTAATAAGAGCGGGGTGAGGCGGTGGCCTCACCCCGTTCGCTTTGCGGGGGTCTGATCGTATTAGCTGGCGTGCTTGGCGGCCAGATACTTTGCCACCCCTTCGGCGGTCGGCTTCATGGCCGCCTCCCCTTCCTGCCAGTCGGCCGGGCAGACCTGGTCGCCGTGGGTCTCCACGAACTGCAGCGCATCCACCATCCGGAGTGCCTCGGTGACGCTCCGGCCGAGGGGGAGGTCGTTGATGACGGCGTGCCGGACGATCCCCTTGGTGTCGATCAGGAAGAGGCCGCGCAGGGCCACCGCATCGTTGACCAGGATGCCGTACGACCTGGCGATCGACTTGGTCAGGTCCTGGACCAGGGGGTACTGGATGTTGCCGATGCCGCCGTTTTCCACCGCCGTGCTCTTCCAGGCCAGATGGGTGAATTTGGAGTCAACCGAGACGCCGATCACCTCGCAGTTCCTGGTCTTGAAATCTTCCAGCCTCTTGTTGAAGGCGAGGATCTCGGAGGGGCAGACAAAGGTGAAATCCAGGGGGTAGAAAAAGAGGACGACGTATTTGCCTTTGAACGACGAAAGCTTGATCTGGCCGAAGGTGTTGTCCGGCATCACCGCTTCCGCGGTGAAATCGGGCGCTTCCTGGGTGACGAGGGTGCAGACGCTCATGGTGCTCTCCTTTCAGCAACTCGAAATATTTGATGCTGAAAAGATAGCAGCCGGATATGGGTTTGTCAAATCAAAAGACAAAAATAATCTTATTTGTCCTTTGCTGGAATCTTCGGCCAGCTGCCGTTTTAAGGTGAGGCTCCTGCAAGAGTGGAGTTTAATCGCAGGAGCGGCGCCCCCGGCGCG
>JAMPXD010000268.1 GCA_023701365.1 Geobacteraceae bacterium | reverse complement strand
CCTCCCCCCCTTTTATGAACTGGGAAATCTGTCGGTTTTCTTTATGCTTCTCTGGATCACTCGTCGATGTCGGCGGGGAGGATGGCCTCCAGCTCACCCCCGCCCTTTCCCTGGGCAAAGTCGTCCACCAGGCCGTCGATGTTGTTTTTCACGAAAGTCCTGATGCCGCTCTCCAGCTGCTCCCGCCTGACCTTGGCGTAGCCGGGGAGCTGGCGGATCTCGTAGTGGACATGGGGTCCGGTGGAGCGTCCCGTGCTCCCGGCAAGGGCGATCACCTGCCTGGTATCGACCCTCTCCCCCGGCTTGACCAGGATCTCCGAGTTGTGGCCGTACATGGTGACGTACCCCTGGCCGTGCTCCACCACCACCAGGTTGCCGTACCCCTTGTAAGGCCCGGCAAAATAGACGGTCCCCTCCTGGGTCGGGTAGACCGGGGTGCCGACCGGCACGGCGATGTCGTAGCCCCGGTGGTAGACCATCCTGCCGCTGCCGAACGGGTCGAGGCGCCACCCCACCCCGGAGGTCACCCTCCCCCCATCGACCGGGGAGAGCCGCGCTGCCAGGGAGAGGTGGGGCAAAGCCAGCAAAAAGTACGCGATAATCAGGATTTTTTTCATATCTGTCGATAAGTCCAAATCGGGGTGAATTTGCTAACATACTCAATATAATTCAGGTTTTCAGGGAATAACAAAAGACTCGTTACATCCGTTCTGTTTAGAACTGCAAATGGTGGGCCATATTTTCAATTATCGGCAGCCCTCCGGGCTTTCAGGAATTTCGGCGTGACTTAGCGTAGGGATTGATGTATATCTTGAATAAGACATTAACTATCCGAGGTGGCCCTTATGCAGATCACAAAAGCCAAGCTCGAAAACTTCCTGGAAAGCCTTCCCGAGCAGATCGATACGGAGGAGGTCATGTACCGACTCTATCTCCTGGAAAACATAGAGGCTGGCGAGGCGGACATCCGGGAAGGCCGAACAATCCCACATGAAGAGGCGGTACGGAGGCTTTCCCGCAAATGGCAGCAGTGATCTGGACCGAGAAGTCGCTTGCCGACCTTGAAGATATCTTCGATTACATCGCTGCCGACTGCCCCTTTTATGCCAGACATCAAGTTGAAAAGATTATTGCGTCAGTGGAACGTTTGCAGACATTCCCCAGTTCCGGTCGTCCCCTGCCTGAATTCCCAGCCTGCTTATAAAACGTAAAGAGGGCGCCCGTTTCCAGGCGCCCTTTTTACTGCTGAATGTTCCTTTTCTATCGCTCGATCAGACTCCGCCCGGTCATCTCCACCGGCTGGGGAAGCCCGAGGATCTCCAGAATGGTCGGGGCGATGTCCGCCAGTATGCCGGGGCGAAGCCTGGTCCCCTTCCTGGCGTCGTCCACCAGGATCAGCGGCACCCGGTCGGTGGTGTGGGCGGTATGGGGGCCGCCGTTCTCGTCCACCATGGTCTCGGCATTGCCGTGGTCGGCGGTGATGATCACCCTCCCCCCCCTGGCGCGGACCTTCTCCACCAGCATCCCGACGCAGGCATCCACCGTCTCGATGGCCCGCACCGCCGCCTCCATGATCCCAGTGTGCCCCACCATGTCGGCATTGGCGAAATTGAGCACGATCAGGTCATAGCCATCCCCATCGAGCCTCTGCAGGAGCTCTTCGGTGACGGGGAAGGCGCTCATCTCCGGCTTCTGGTCGTAGGTCGCCACCTCCTTGGGGGAGGGGATCAGGACCCGCTCCTCGTTGGGTAAGGGGACTTCGCTGCCGCCGTTGAAGAAGAAGGTGACGTGGGCGTACTTCTCGGTCTCGGCGATCCGGAGCTGAGTGAGGCCCGCCCGGCTCACCACATCCCCGAGGATGTTGGTGAGGGCCGCAGGACCGAACGCCACCGGCAGGCCGAAGGTCTCGTCGTAGCTGGTCATGCAGACGAAAGCTGCGAGCCGCCGCAACTCCCCTCTTTGGAAGCCGGTGAAAGAAGGATCGGTGAAGGCGCGGGTGATCTCCCGGGCCCGGTCGGAGCGGAAGTTGAAGAAGATGAAGCCGTCGCCGTTCCTGACCCGGCCGGCCGTCTCGCCGCCGTCGGCGATGACCGCAGGGAGCACGAACTCGTCGGTCACCCCCTCCAGGTAGCTCTTCTCGATGGCCAGGTCGGCGGAGGCGAACCGTTCCCCCTCGCCGTAGACCATGGCGGCATAGGCCTTTTCCACCCGTTCCCAGCGGTTGTCCCGATCCATGGCGTAGTAGCGGCCGATCACCGTGGCGATCCTTCCCACGCCGATCCGCCTGATCTCCACCTCCAACCGGGCGAGATACTCCGCGCCGCTCTTGGGGGGGGTGTCGCGGCCGTCCAGCAGGCAATGGATGAAGACCTCCTTCACCCCTTCCCGTTTTGCCAGCTCCAGGAGGGCATACAGGTGGGTATTGTGGGAGTGGACCCCGCCGTCCGAGAGGAGCCCGGCCAGGTGGAGCCTCCCCCCTGCCGCCTTGGTCCGGGCGATGCAGTCGAGAAGCACCGGGTTCTCGAAGAAGTCGCCATCCACGATCGCCTTGCTGATCCGGGTCAGGTCCTGGTAGACGATCCGCCCGGCGCCGATGTTCAGGTGCCCCACCTCCGAGTTCCCCATCTGCCCCTCGGGCAAGCCGACCGACATGCCGGAGGTGCCGATGTCGGTGCAGGGGTAGTCGGCGCAGAGGCAGGTCATGTTGGGGGTCCTGGCCCGGGCGATGGCGTTGTGGGCGGGGTCGGGGTTGATGCCCCAGCCGTCCAGGATCATCAGCAGTAAGGGGTGCTTCGGCATGGCTCCTCCAATAAGTGAGACGTGAGACGTAAGACGTGAGATGCAAAAACCTGACGACTTTCGCTCTTCACGTCTCACGTCTCACATCTCACGTCTCACCGCATTTCAATGATGGTACGGCTCATTATTGAGAATGGTAAATCCCCGGTAGATCTGTTCCAGGAGGAAAACACGGACCATCTGGTGGGTGAAGGTCAGCCGGGACAGGGCTATGGTCTTCACGGCCCGGCTGCGGAAGGCGTCGGAGAAGCCGTAGGCCCCCCCCACCGCGAAGACCAGCTCTGCCGTGCCCCGGTCCCGCTCGCTGCCTAAGAAGGCGGCCAGCTGGGGGGAGGTGAGCTCTTCGCCCCGCTCGTCGAGGAGGATCAGACGCGCGTTCTTCGGCAGCGCCTTCGCGAGCCGGCCGCACTCCGCCTCCCGCCCCGCCTCCGCCTGCGCCCCCTTCTCCTCCTTCACCTCGCCGATCTCCAGCGGCAGGTAGCGCCTGATCCGGGCGGCGTACTCCTCCACCCCGCGCCGGAGCCATTCCTCCTGGGTCTTGCCGACCCAGAGGACCCTGATTTTCACCGTTCCTTACCTTCCCAGAGGAATTCCTCCGG
>JAMPXD010000267.1 GCA_023701365.1 Geobacteraceae bacterium | reverse complement strand
TTATCAGCATGTTAACGGTTCGACAAGCTCACCGCGAACGGTACTGGTTTTAACGGAACGCACTACTAGATTGGCCGTGCGATTGTCTCCACCAGGGCGGTGAATTCTTTCGTTGACAGCTCTCCTTTTTCCGCAATCCGGCTGACCTTCCCTTTGAGTCTTTCCCTGTCGTCTGCGGCAAGAGCCATGGCCGTCAGGATAACGATCGGCACCGATTTCGTGCCATCCATGGCGCGCAGCCTCTCGACCACCTCGAACCCGCTCATCCCGGGCAAGGCCAGGTCAAGGATTATCAGGTCTGGCGCCTCCCGCTGCGCCGCCTCGATCCCGGTCCCGCCGTCAATTGCCTTCAGGACGCTGTAGCCCGCAGCGCTCAACGCGCTTTCCATGACGACCAGCGCCTGCTGCTCGTCATCGATGAGGAGGATGCGGCTGCCGGTTGCGCCCGGGCGCGCGGCACGTTCCGGGAAGTCGGGCGACAGCGATGCGGGCACCGATCCCACCGGGATGGTGAATGAAAATCTGCTTCCCCTGCCGAACTCGCTTGCCACCCATATTTCCCCGCCATGCAGTTCGACCAGCCTCCTCGCCAGGGCCAGGCCGAGGCCGGTCCCTTCGTGTTCCTTGGTGTAGGCGGACTCAAGCTGGGTGAATTCCTGAAAGAGCGACGGGAGATCTGCTGCCTTGATCCCGATGCCGGTGTCTTCGACAGAAATTTCTATGAAATTTCTGTCAGGTTCGACGTTCGCCGTTTGACGTTCGACGTTTTCTTGTGAACCTCGATCTTCGTACCTCGAACCTTGAACAATACGTGCGCAAGCGCGCACGCTTCCGCCGTCGGGGGTGAATTTCACGGCGTTGCTCAAGAGGTTGAACATGATCTGTTTGAGCTTGCGCTCATCCGCCTCGATGGTGATGTCCGCCTCGGGGGGGAGCTCCAGGGTCAGCTCCAGGGAGTGTTTCAGGGCTTTTTCCTTGAACATGGTCAGGGAGGATGCGAGTGCCTGCTTCAGGGGGAATCTGCTCCGTTCGAGCGACATCATGCCTGATTCCACCTTGGACAGATCGAGGATGTCGTTGATCAGGCTCAGGAGATGCCTGCCGCTGGTGAGGATGTTCCTGACGTAATCCCCCTGCCGTTCATTGAGGGGGCCGAACAGCTCGTCGTTGAGGATCTCGGAAAAGCCGATGACCGAGTTGAGCGGTGTCCTCAGCTCATGGCTCATGTTGGCGAGAAAGTCCGATTTGGTCTTCGATGCCGTCTCCAGTTTCTTGTTGGCCTCGGAAATTTCCACCTGCTGGGCCTGGAGTTCCTCGTTGAGGGTCTGGAACTCCTCGTTCATCGACTGCAGCTCCTCGTTGGCGGCCTGCAACTCGGTGTTGGAGTTTTCGAGCTGGGCCGAGCGCTCCAGCAATTCCTGTTCGAGCTTCCTTTGCCGGGAGACGTCCCGGGTGGTGTTTATCCCTATTGCCAGCTGGTCGGTAATCCGCTCGATGTTCCTGATGGCCTTTTCTTCGAAGCGGCTGATGCTCGCCAGCTCAAGCACGGCGATCGGGGTATCCTTGTAGAGCAGGGGAAAGGCGATGACATCCCTGGGGACGAAGGTCCCCATCCCCGTGTCAACCTTGATGCAGATATCCGGCGGGATCTCCCTGAGGGCGATCCTTCTTTTCTGCAGCAGGCATTCGGCCGCGAGGCCGTCGATCGCTGCAGGTTTCGGGACCGTAAGGGCAGAGCAGACACGCAGTCCTTCATCTTCCAGCAGATAGAAGATCCCCGCATCGACATACGCGAGTTCGCTCAGTTTGCCGAGGGCCGCGACGCACAACTCCTCCATGTTCTGCCACTGCCTGTTCAGGAGGGTGAGGAACTCGTTGTACCCCTTTTCAAGGGCCTCCTCCTCCTTGAGTTGCCGGGCCAGCCGCCGGGAGTCGTTCAGCAGCCCTGCCCAGCGGTACGCCAGGAAGCCACCGCAGAGGAGCATGAGGCCGGTGATGAGGTTGAGCCCGGTGGTGACCCTTGTGACCGGAGCCATCACCTCTTTCAGGGGGCGCTGGCTCACCACCCCCCAGCCCCATCGCTCCAGTGGGTGGTATGCCGCAACAACCGGCTCTCCGCTGACCGGGTCGGGGAATTTTTCTGCCCCCGCGATCCCCTCCATTACCTTCCTTACGACCGGGACCGATGAGAAGCTGACCAGCCTGTCCATTGCATAGCCGGGGTGATAGATGAGGTTCCCCTTCTTGTCGACCACATAGTAGATGCTGCTCCCGCCGCTCTTTATGCTGCTGAGCACGTCCTTCAGGTAGCTTTCCTTCGGCTGCATGACGAGGATGCCGATTACCTCTCCTTCGGACGACCTGATGGGGAGGGCGATGGCAAACAGATATCTCCCGGGGAGTGCGGCCCGCGGGTAGAACTCGGAGACGTAGGGGGTCCAGTCCCGCGAAACCCCCCGGTACCAGTCCCGGTGGGAGAAATTCCTGCCGATCACATGGGGGTCCCGGGGATAGGCGGCGAGCTCGATCCCCTTCGCCGAGGTGACAAACGCCCTTTCCATGCCGCGGGAGGTATTGACGAGGCTGCGCAGGTGCAGCTCCATCTCCCCGGCGTCGCCCGCCTGCAGCGCGTTTGTCAGCCGGGGCCGGGCCGCATAGGCACTGCCGAAGTTTATGTCCGCTTCCAGCCGTTGTTCCAGGAGACGGACTGCGGCATCGGTAAACGAAGATCTCCGTTCGATGGCCGTATTTTCCATTTCGGTGGTTACGGTCTGATAGACAAAGAGCGCGAGGCCCAGCAGGGGAGCGGTGGCGGTCACTATCCCGGCGAGGATGATCCGCCATTTCCTTTGGAAGAGCCAGTTCAGCATTTACAAGGCCTCCTTCTGGTATATCCTGGAGCGGGGGGAGATCTCGCGAAAATCCTTACGGAGCCCGGCCGTGATCATTTCCGCCTCGCCGAGGACAAGGCTGCCGCTGCAGGTGACGGTCCGCGCCAGGCAGTCCATGACCCTTTCGCAGAGCTCCCGTGTGAAGTAGATGAGGGTGTTGCGGCAGAGGACCAGGTGATAGTCGGAAAATATCCCCTCTCTGGGGGGGCGGCAGGTGGTGAGGTCATGCCAGGCAAGGGTCACCATCGCCCGGACCTCTTCCCTGAGCCGGTAGCTGCCGTTGTCGGCGGTGAAATAGCGGTCGCGGTAATCCCTGTCTGCCCCGGACAGCTCATCGCTGCGATAGGAGGCCCTGGCGGCATGTGCCAGTGCCTCCCGGTCGATGTCGGTGGCGATGATGAAGGGAGGGTCCGAAGCCGGCGCCCGCGCGGAGAGCTCCCTGAGGAGAATGGCGAGGGAATAGGCCTCTTCTCCCCTGGCGCAGCCGGCGCACCAGATCCTCACCCCCCC
>JAMPXD010000072.1 GCA_023701365.1 Geobacteraceae bacterium | reverse complement strand
GGTAGTAGGTACCTTGAATGAAGACGATGTCGTAGGGAACGCCGACCGCCACGTAGAACCCCAGTTCCGGCGGATAGAGGAACACCGGCGGTTCCTCGATGACGACCACCGGTGCCCGGACTGGTACCGGCACCGGCACGACCGGCGGCGGCTGGTTGCCGACACGGATGTTCACGTCGAATCCGACGTCCGCGGCCTGCGCCGGGGAAACCGCCAGGGTCGCGGCAAATGCCGCCAGCATGATGGACCTTTTCATATAACCTCCTTGTTCTCGCCGCTGATTTTCTTGAATAACCTTCAGCCTGCCTCCTCCGCCAAAGCAGCTCAGGCTGCGGCGACCGGGTCAGCCTCAATACCTGAGCAGTTACAATTTCCAATTCTAACCCATTTCCCGCCGTTATCAAAAGCGGGCGCAAAAAAACCGGGTTGCCAATAATATCCATGCAGATATTTCGGCAACCCGGCTGTCTTCTGGAGACCCTGTGGGCTTTCCGCCCCACCCTCGCGGATGGTTTAGTATTGTCGTGTATCGTCAAGCCGGCTTGTGTTGTTCGCGTATTCACATACTTATCGCAATCATGACCCCGAAGTCAAGGTTAAATCTCTCCCCCCTAGCGCCTCGTACCTCGTGCCTCGTGCCTGCCTTTCACACCCTCTCATACGGCTCGAAGAGCCTCTTGAACTCATCCAGTGCGAAGCGGTCGGTCATCCCCGCGATGTAGTCGCTGATCACCCTTTCCCGGCCGGCCCTGTCCATCTTTTGCTGATATTTCCGGGGGAGAAGAGTCGGGTGCTTCAGATATGTCTCGAAGAGCTGGGTCAGACAGCGCTCCGCCTTGATCCGCATCCGCTCCACCTTGTAGTGGCGGTACAGGTTCTCCATCAGGAAACGCTTCAACTCGCCGTTTTTCCGCGAGAGTCCCGGGCTCAGACCAACCAGTTGCCGGTTGACCCGCCTCATGTCATCCGGGGTGGCGATCCCGAACCGGTCCAGGTTGGCCAGGGTGGTGGCGGTCAGGTCCCTGATGAAGAGGCCGATCAGGGCGCTGATGGTCTGGTACTTCTTCCTCTCGCTGTCAATCCCCGGGAATTTCGCCTCCACCCCCTCGTACACCTCGCTCCAGAGCTCTACCTGCCTGAGCTGGGTCAGGGTTATGTACCCGGACTTCAGGCCGTCGTCGATGTCATGATTGTTGTAGGCGATCTCGTCCGCGAAATTGATGAGCTGGGCCTCGATGGTAGGGACGACGCCGGGGAGAAACTCCCCGATGATCTCCACCGGCCGGTCATAGGGGGAGGCATGCTTGATGATCCCCTCCCGTACCTCCCAGGAGAGGTTCAGGCCGTTGAATCCCGGGTAGCGCTCCTCCAGCTCGTCCACCACCCGGAGCGACTGAAGGTTATGCTCGAAACCGCCATGTCCTGCCAGCAGCCGGCTGAGCACCTCCTCGCCGGTATGGCCGAACGGCGTGTGGCCGAGGTCATGGGCCAGGGCCAGGGCCTCGGTGAGCTCCTCGTTCAGCTTGAGGCGCCGGGCGATCGCCTTGCCGATCTGGGCGACCTCCAGGGAGTGGGTCAGCCTGGTCCGGTAGTAATCCCCCTCGTGATTGACGAATACCTGGGTCTTGTACTCCAGCCGGCGGAAGGCGGCGCAGTGGATGATCCTGTCCCGGTCCCGCTCGTAGGCCGGCCGTTCGTCCCGCAGCTCCTCCTCGTGCTTCCTCCCCCGGGAGTGCGCGCTGCGCGCGGCATAGCCGGCCAGGTCCGGTCTTTCCATAGAGGCTCCGAAATCCATATAGTTTCCCCCTCCCGAAATCCGCATAATCATTAAAACCCGCTCTGCACGGGGTGTCAACAACAAAGATTCCTTGACTCTCCCGCGGGCATCATGCTAAATTTAAAAGTCTTTTTTAAGTTTTTACCATGAAATGGATGAATCGGAATGAATAATGTGCTTTTAGAGCGTGTCCCGGCAAAGATCCGGGAAAAACTGGGGGCGAACAGCGGCGTCTGTCTCCTGAACGGCAAGGCTGTGTTCAACCTTCTCCGTCAGGAAAGCATGATCGTGATGGGCTGCAACGCCAGGATCAAGCATGTCATCCCGGGCATCATGAAGGCGGCGGAAGAGCTCGATGCGGTGGTCGCCTTCGAGCTGACCCGAACCGAGGGGGGACTGGACGGCGGCTACACCGGTCAGACCCCGCAAATCTACTTCGATACCATCATCGACTACGCTGACCGGTGTAAATTCACCAAGCCCTTCATTATCCACGGCGACCACATAACCGTCAGGGACAACTCCGCCGAAGAGCTGGCGGACGCCGAACTTCTCCTCAAGAACCAGATCGCTGCCGGTTTCACCTCCTTTGCCCTCGACGCCTCCTTCAACCCGGTGGCCGACAACATCAGGATCGTGAATCTCCTGGCACGTCACGTCATCGAGGAGGGGTACGGTCTGGAGGTGGAACTGGGGGAAGTGAAGCCGGTCGGTAGCGAGTCGAACCTGACCACCGTTGCCGAAACGGTGGAGTTTCTCTCGGGGCTGGCCGGCCATGGTGTCCATCCGGACCTCCTGGCGATCGACAACGGCTCCAAGAGCGGCAACTACCTGGAAGACGAGATGGTTAGAATAGACCTCGACCGCACCCGGGAAATCTTCCAGACTGCCAGGGAGTTCGGACTGGCGGGTCTGGTCCAGCACGGCATAACCGGCACCCCCTTGCGGATCGTCGGGAAGCTGGCGGATTACGGCATCAGGAAAGGAAATATCGGCACCCTCTGGCAGAACGTGGGCCATGCCGGCCTTCCCCTCGACCTGATGGACGCCATGCGGCGTTGGGCACGGGAGAACAGGAAGGACATCAAGTACGCCACCGGCGTATTCAAGGCGGAAATCGACGCCATTCCTGAGGAGAACGCCCGCCAGATACACGATATGGCCTACCGGGAAGCGAAGGAATTTCTGACCGCCTTCAACTCCAAAGGGAGCGCCGGCAAACTCGCGGGGCTTTCGGATGGGGCCAGTTGCGCGTCATAAGCGGTTCCGCAAGGGGGCGCAGGCTCCTGACCCCCAGGGGCGACCGGATCAGGCCAACGGCCGACCGGGTCAAGGAATCGCTCTTCAACATCCTGGCCGGTCTTGTGGGAAACTTCGCCGGCTGCCGGGTGCTCGACGTCTTCGCCGGCACCGGCAACCTCGGCATCGAGGCATTGAGCCGCGGCGCGGCGGCTGCGGTGTTCATCGACGAAAACCGGGAAGCAGCCTCCCTGGTGACAAGGAACCTTGAGCTGACAGGCTTTGCCGACCGGGGGACGGTCCTCCGGAATGAAGCGCTCGCCGCCCTGAAATCGCTGGAGAGAAGCGCGGGCACCTTCGCTCTGGTCTTCCTCGACCCCCCCTACCGGCAGGGACTTTCCGAACGGGTCCTGGAATTCCTGGCAGGATCTCCGCTCATCGACGACAGCTCGTTGGTGGTCGCCGAAACCGCGGCACAGGAAGAGCTCCCCGATGGGTTCGGCAGACTGGCGCAGTTCGACAGAAGGGTTTACGGCGACACCGCGATCACTTTTTTCATGCTGAAAAAGCAGTGAAACATGAGATGTAAGCCGTTACTTCTTACTTCTGACTTCTCACTTCTTACCGACTCAAAGAGGTCCTCATGTCCAAGAAAATAGCGGTCTACCCGGGCTCATTCGACCCGATCACCTTCGGCCATCTGGATATCATCAACCGGGGCCTGCGGATTTTCGACGAGGTCATCATCGCAGTGGCCGCAAACTCCGCGAAGAACGCCCTGTTCAGCATCGAAGAGAGGCTGGAGCTGATCAGGAAAGTCCTCGGCGGCAACGGCAGGGCAAAGGTTGACACCTTCGATGGCCTTCTGGTAGACTATGTCCTCTCCCAGCAGGCCACCGTCATCATCAGGGGGCTGAGGGCCGTTTCCGACTTCGAGTACGAATTTCAGATCGCCCAGATGAACCGGAGCATTTCCCAGGAGGTGGAGACCCTCTTCATGATGACTTCCGTCCCCTACAGCTACCTCTCATCCTCCATCGTCAAGGAGGTGAGCTCCCTCAACGGTCCCGTCGACGGTCTGGTGCCCCCCCTGGTGAAAAAGGCCCTTGACGCCAAGTACAATCGTTAAAGCAGTTTTGAGTTTTAAGCTCTGAGTTGTGAGTTAAAGCTTTGGAGATGATGAAAGCAGTTTTTATCTTATGCGTTTCACTAAAAGACAGGAGGCAATGATGAAACTTGCAGACCGCGTGAACAAGATCCAGCCCTCGCCCACACTCTCAATCGACGCCAAGGCAAAGGCCCTGAAGGCCCAGGGGATCGACATCGTCGGCTTCGGCGCCGGCGAGCCCGACTTCGACACCCCGGCCAACATCAAGGAGGCCGGAAAAAAGGCCATTGACGCCGGTTTCACCAAGTACATGCCGGTCGGCGGCGCCGACGACCTGAAGGACGCCATCATCGCCAAAATGAAGCGGGATCACGGCCTGGAGTACACGCGGGACGAGATCTCGGTCGCCTGCGGCGCCAAGCACACCCTCTACAACATCTCCCAGGCAATCATCCAGGAAGGGGACGAAGTTATCATCCCCGGCCCCTACTGGGTCTCCTATCCGGACCAGATCGTGCTGGCCGGCGGCACCCCGGTCTTCATCATGACCGACGAGGCCACCGCCTTCAAGATCACCCCCGCGCAGCTTGAGAAGGCGATCACGCCGCGGACCAGGTACCTGATCCTCAACTCCCCCTGCAACCCCACTGGCTCCACCTACAGCCCGGCGGAGCTCGTGGCCCTCGGCGAGATTCTCCTCAAGCACCCTCACGTCCTGATCGTCTCCGACGACATCTACGAGAGACTCCTCTATGACGGCCTGCAGTTCTGCAACATCGCCATGGCCTGCCCGGAGCTGAAGGAGCGGACCATCATCGTCAACGGCGTCTCGAAGGCTTACTCCATGACCGGCTGGCGGATCGGCTACGCCTGCGGCCCGAAGGAGCTGATGGGCGCCATGACCAAGATGCAGTCCCAGTCCACCTCCAACGCCACCTCCATTGCCCAGAAGGCGTCGGTGGAAGCCCTCAACGGTCCGCAGGACGCGGTGGCGGCCATGGTGCTGGAATTCGAGAAGCGCCGCACCTACATCGTCGACCGGCTGAACGCAATCCCCGGCGTTTCCTGCTTCAAGTCCACCGGTGCCTTCTACGCCTTCCCCAACTTCTCCAGCGCCTACGGCAAGACCACCCCGTCCGGGAAAAAGATCGAGAACTCCTCCGACTTCGCCGCCTATCTTCTCGAAGACGCCAAGGTGGCCCTCGTCCCCGGGGTTGCCTTCGGTGACGACCGCTACGCCCGCCTCTCCTACGCCACCAGCATGGAGAACATCAAGAAAGGGGTGGACCGGATCGAAGAGGCAATAAAGAACCTGAAGTAGGATCGGGAGCGCGGTATGAACGCTGTGCGTCTATACCGCGCTCCCGCGCTCCATGGCCGGGAGGTAGAGCGTGATCACCAAAGAGATGACCATCGGCGAGATAATCCGGCGCTATCCGGAGACGCTGCAGGTGTTCGAAAAATACGGTCTGGACTGTTACGAGTGCCAGATTGCCGATTTCGAGGCACTGGAACACGGGGCGGGGGTCCACAAGGCGGACGTGGACAAGCTGCTGGATGAGTTGAACAGGACCATTCGCGGCTAACTCTTCTTCTTCGCCTTTTTCTGGCCGTACATCAGGAAGTCTGCCTGTTCGAGCAGCTCTTCGATCGAACAGGGCGCCGCCGGGTCGTAGTGGGCGATCCCCATGCTCAGGGAGAGCGGACAGGAACGATCCCCCCAGGCATTGTGCGTCTCCAGATTCCCGGTCAGGCGATCAGTGACGGCCTCCTCACTCTCCCCCCCCGTCTCCATCACCAGAACCGCGAATTCGTCCCCGCCGAAGCGGGCGATGATGTCGGACTCGCGAAACGTTTCCCTGAAGATGTCTGCCGTTTCTCTCACCGCCAGGTCCCCCTCGGCGTGCCCCAGATTGTCGTTGATCCACTTCAGCCCGTCCATGTCGGCAAACAGGAGCATCATCCGCTGGCCAAGGCGGTCCGCAGTCTTCAACTGCTGCACGGCCAGGGTGAGGAAGCCGCGCCGGTTGTAGAGGCCGGTAAGCTCATCGATGAGCGACAGCCCTTTCAGTGCCTCCCTCATCTTGTGCCTCTCGATGGCATAGCGGAGGGACCGGACCAGCAGTTTGCCGTCCACCTCCCCTTTTATCAGGTAATCCTGGGCCCCGGCCTGCACCGCGCCAACCGCGATATCCTCGTCATCCATCCCGGACAGGATCACCGCAGGGACATCCGGGGCGGCCTCCTGTATCCGTCTGAACGTTTCCAGGCCTTCACTGTCCGGCAGGTTCAGGTCGAGCAGGATCAGGTCGAACACCACGTAGCCGATAATGCGCAGGGCCTCGTCAAGGCTCGCCACGGCCGTCATGGAGATGCGGGCGGAGCCGATTTCCTTCAACATCTCGCTGAGGAGACGCTCATCCCCCGGATTGTCCTCGATCAGCAGCAGTTGTATGGTCTTGTCGTTCAAGTTACTTGCCTCCAGGCAGCTTGACGATGGCGAGCCAGAAGTTCTCGATCGCTCTGATTATCTCGATGAATTGTTCCAGGTTCGCTGGCTTCGCTATATAACAATTGGCATGCATATCATATGCCGCCAGTATGTCCCGCTCCGCTTCAGACGAGGTCAACACCACCACCGGGATCCTCTTCAGCCGGTCATCGCTCTTGATCGCGAAAAGGAGCCCCATGCCGTCCTTTCGCGGCAGATTCAGGTCGAGAAGGATGATATCTGGCGACACCGCGCCGACATGCCTCCCCTCGCAACGGAGGAAGGCAAGCGCCTCCTCGCCGTCCTCACACGTATGGAGGAGACAGTCGCTCTTACCCTCCCTGAGGATTTCCCGGATCAACCGCACGTCTCCGGGGTTGTCCTCCACGAGCAGTATCTCCACCGGTCTTTTCATCATTTCTGCGGTCACGGCCCCCCCCTCTTCAGCATCGGAATCGTGAAATAAAAAATCGCCCCCTTGTCCGGAGCTGATTCCACCCAGATCCGGCCGCCATGACGCTCGACGATCTTCTTGCAGACCGCCAGCCCTATGCCGGTGCCGGCATCTCTTGTCCGGCCCTGGAGGCGCTGAAAGATGAGGAATATCCTGTCGAAATATTCTGTAGCAATCCCCATGCCATTATCCCGGACCCAGAAGCGCCATTCGTATCCCACCAGCTTTGCCCCGACCTGTACCTGGAGGGGGTGGCTGTCGCGGAACTTGATGGCGTTCCCCACCAGGTTCTGAAACAGCTGGGTGAGTTGGGTAGCGTCCCCCAGAACGGTCGGGAGGTCGATGAAGCTGACGATGGCGCCGCTCTCCCTGATTGCCAGCTGAAGGTTGGTGAGGGCATGGCGGAGGGGGAGCATGCAGTCGACCGGCTGAAAATCGTGTCCCCGCGTCCCCACCCTGGAATAGGTCAGGAGATCGCGGATCAGCCGCTGCATCCTGGTTGCCCCCTCCACCGCAAAGGCGATGAACTCATCCCCTTCCCTGTCGAGCCTCCCCTGGTAGCGCCGCGCTATCAGCTGGACATAGCTGGAGACCATCCGGAGCGGCTCCTGGAGGTCGTGGGACGCCACATAGGCAAACTGCTCCAGCTCGGCGTTGGAGCGGGACAGGTCCCGCGCCTGCGCGGCAAGCACCTGTTCCCCCCTCTTGCGCTCGGTAATGTCCACCATGATCCCGGACATCTGCGCTGAGCCGCTCCCCTCGTCCCGGGAAAGCCTGACGAAATCCTGGATCCAGACCTCTCTCCCTTCCGCGGCAAAAAGCCGGTATTCCAGCTGAA
Source organism: Geobacteraceae bacterium (assembly GCA_023701365.1). Lineage (GTDB taxonomy): Bacteria > Desulfobacterota > Desulfuromonadia > Geobacterales > Geobacteraceae > JAMPXD01. The sequence continues at coordinate 8,561 of JAMPXD010000072.1, read as the reverse complement.
AGCCGCTCTCCTCCAGGATCGCCAGCTGATAGCAGGCAAGGACCCGCTCCCGGTCCTCGGCATGGATCCGCTCCAAGGGGAACCTGGGCTCGGCAAGCCATTGCGAGACCGGGTAACCGAGGATCTTCTCGGCCTGCTGGCTCACGAAGGAGAACCGCCAGGTCGCCGCGTCCGCCTCCCAGACGATGGCATCGAGCCCCTGAACGAACTCGCGGAACCTCGATTCCGATGCCTGCGCCGCCATGCGGAGCCGGTCGCTCTCGTTCCTGGCCTCTTCCACGTTAGAGATGAGCCCCCGGATATCCCCTTCCATCCTCCTGACGACGCGGAGCGGAAAGAGGTAAACCAGGGTCGCCAGCCCCGCGCCGACAATCGAAGAGATCAGGAACAGCAATGCGGTGACCCTGAGGAGGGGGCCGATGGGGAGGGAGACCTCGACGGTACCGACGGTCCTGTTGTTGAAGTTAATGGCGGCGTGGCCGATGGGCGCCGCGGAATTCCAGGCGGGTGGCTCCTCCCCGTCCACCTGCCAGAACCCCGCAATGACCTGCCCCAGCTCATCCAGCACCCTGAGCTGCATGACCTCTCTTGCCGCGAAGAAATCGTCGCGGATTTTCGTATACTTGTAGGTCTGGTATTTCCAGAGGGCCTGATCGGCGAGGACTACCCCTTTGAGCTTTTCGGCAAAGCTCTCCGCGTAAACGGAGGCACTGTGCCTCAGGTTGCCGTACCCGATAAGGCAGTAGGAGGCCGGGAAGCCAAACGATATCAACAGTGCTATCCCAGCTACCAGTGGCCGCAGACGCCTTGAAAGGTAGCTGCGGAGATCAACCGGCTGCGGCTCTGTATGGTTGTCTTTACTGGACATCCTTTTTCTTTACCATAGTTCCGCAGCATCATTCAAGTAATGGTTCACATGCCCCACTTTCCTCCTCTCCCCGGCTGGCAAAATTGCAGTTGTATATTCCAGTGTAAATAATGTAGACTGACCAGCATAGGTATACTACACAGCAGACAAGATCACGATAATGTATACAGACAATTCTGATCGGTCTTCCCGATAACGACCCGCCACCTCTCTTCATGAAGACCCTGATTTCAATGAATTACAGCGCCGGCTCGACGTCGCCGCAGAATGCCGCCACCTTGGCATACATATCGCATTTGTGCAGGACGGAGTTTTTCGCCGGGAGCAATACCTTACCGGTCATCCAGGAGGTTACAAGGTGCTTTATAGATCAGTAAACGAATCGTTCAACGAGTTCATCATCGACCGGGCCGATGCCAAATGCATCCGCTGCAAGGTCTGCATCCGCCAGTGCGCCTACGAGGTCCACTCCTACATGGCGGCGGACGACTCCCTGACCGAAGACAACACCCTCTGCATCGGCTGCCGCCGCTGCTCGGCACTCTGCCCGACCGGCGCCATCACCATAAAAAGCAACGAGGAGAACTTCAAGCGCAACGAATCCTGGTCCGGCGCCCACATCAGGAACCTCTATGCCCAGGCCGACACCGGCGGTATCCTGCTGGCGGCCATGGGGAACCCGGCGAAATATCCGATCTACTGGGACCACATGCTGCTGGACGCCTCCCAGGTAACCAACCCCTCCATCGACCCGCTCCGCGAGCCGATGGAGCTGCGTACCTACCTGGGGAAAAAACCCCACTCCATCGAGGTGGTCCGGAACGAGCAGACCGGCAAGCCTGAGCTGAAGACCCAGCTCGCCCCGCAGCTGAAGCTGGAGTACCCCTTCATCTTCTCCGCCATGAGCTACGGCGCCCTCAACCTGAACGCCCACCGGGCAATGGCCGCGGCCGCAGAAGAGCTGGGGACCCTGTACAACACCGGCGAGGGGGGACTCCACAAGGACCTCTACCGGTACGGCAAGAACGTCATCGTCCAGGTCGCATCCGGGCGTTTCGGCGTGAGCGAGGCGTATCTCAACGCCGGGGTCGGGATCGAGATCAAGATCGGCCAGGGGGCCAAGCCGGGGATCGGCGGCCACCTCCCCGGAGAAAAGGTGAACCCGGAGATCTCCGAGACCCGGATGATCCCGATTGGCTCGGACGCCATCTCCCCTGCCCCGCACCATGACATCTACTCCATCGAGGACCTCCGCCAGTTGATCTTCGCCCTCAAGGAGGCGACCAACTACGAGAAGCCGGTCTCCGTGAAGATCGCCGCGGTCCACCACGTGGCGGCCATCGCCTCAGGCATCGCCCGGGCCGGCGCCGACATCATCACCATCGACGGCTTCCGCGGCGGCACCGGCGCAGCCCCCCAGGTGATCCGCGACAACGTCGGCATCCCGATGGAGCTGGCACTCGCCGCGGTCGACTCGCGGCTGCGCGACGAAGGGATCAGGAACCAGGTTTCCATCGTCGTCGGCGGCGGGGTGAGAAGCTCCGGCGACGCCATCAAGGCGATTGCCCTCGGCGCCGACGCCATCAACCTCGGCACCTCCACCCTGCTGGCGCTCGGCTGCACCCTCTGCCAGCGCTGTTACACCGGCAAGTGCCCGTGGGGGATCACCACCAACAACCCCTACCTGGCCAAGCGCCTCAATCCGGAAATAGGGGCGGAAAAGCTGGTGAACCTGGTCCATGCCTGGGGCCACGAGATGAAGGAGATCCTCGGCGGCATGGGGCTGAACGCCCTGGAGTCGTTGCGCGGCAACCGCTACAAGCTGCGGGCGCTCGGCCTCTCCGAGAAGGATATGAACCTGCTCGGCGTCATGCCGGCTGGAGAGTAATTTTTTACGTAGGGGCGCACGGCTGTGCGCCCAAACAGGGCGTATGCCATACGCCCCTACATCATTAAACAGGTAAATTGAATTATGAAACGTATCTACACCATCGAAGACGCCTGTATCGGCTGCCACCTCTGCGAGGTGGCCTGCATCACCGAGCATTCCCTTTCCAAGGACCCGGTGAAGGCCTTTCTCCACGAGCCGCTCCGCCCAATCTCCCGCTGCACCGTGGAGGAGTGGGACGGCGGGGTGGTTTCCCTCTCCACCACCTGCCGTCACTGCGACGAGCCGGACTGCCTGCGGGCCTGCATCTCGGGTGCGATCCAGAAGTTTGATTCCGGCGTGGTCCGAATCGACACCGAGCAGTGCGTCGGCTGCTGGTCCTGCGTCATGGCCTGCCCCTACGGCGCCATCCAGAGGAACCTCACCAGGAAAAAGGCAAACAAGTGCGATCTCTGCCCGGACCGGCACAACCCGGCCTGCGTTGACGCCTGCCCCAACCGGGCGCTGGTCTACAAGGAGGGCTCTCAGAAATGAACTACGTCATTATTGGAAACTCCGTCGCCGCCGTCGGCGCCATCAGGGGGATCAGGAGCATCGACCAGCAGGGGAACATCACCGTGCTCTCCCGGGAACGACACACCGCTTACGGCCGCCCCCTGATCTCCTATCTGCTTGGCGGGCTCATCACCGAAAAGGGGATGCCCTACCTGCCGGAGGACTTTTACCGGCAGCAGCGGGTCAACCTCCTCCTCAACTCCGAGGTCGCGGCGGTGGATGACGCCAAGAAACGGGTGAGGCTCGCGGGCGGCGAGACCGTCCCTTACGACAGGCTCCTGGTCGCCACCGGCGGTGACCCGTTTGTCCCCCCGATCGAGGGGCTCGCCGGCAAGGAGAAGGTGTTCACCTTCACCACCTGGGACGATGCCGCCAAGCTGAAGGGGGTGGCAGCGGACATCGACCGCGCCGTGGTGATCGGCGGCGGCCTGATCGGCCTCAAGGCCGCCGAGGGTCTCCACCTCCTCGGGAAAAAGGTCGCCATCGTCGAACTGGCCGATCGAATCCTCTCCGCCGCCTTTGACCGGCCGGCCGGCCGGATCGTGGCCAGGAAGATGAAGGCCAACGGTATCGACGTCATCACCGAGGACACCGTGGTGAAGGTGGAAGGGGACGGCGCCGCGATCACCGGCGTCACCCTGAAATCCGGCGACTTCATCCCCTGCGACACGGTCATCGTCGCCATCGGCGTCCGCCCCGCAGCATCCTTCCTGAAAGGGAGCAAGGTGGAAGTGAACCGGGGGGTGGTGGTGGACGACTCCATGGCGACCTCGGTGCCGGAGATTTTCGCCGCCGGCGACGTGGCCGAGGCGCGGGACTTCTTCTCCGGCCAGAAAAATCCGATGCCGATCTGGCCCGACGCCTACATCCAGGGGGACATCGCCGGGGCCAACATGGCCGGCGGCAACAAGGGGTACTCAGGCGGCCTCGCCATGAACTCCATCGAGTTCTTCAAGGTCTCCACCATCTCCATGGGGATCACCAATCCCTCCGATCCCAGGGAGTACGAGGTGCTCACCTATCTCGACAGCGAGAACTACCAGTACCGCAAGATCGTCCTGCAGGGAGACCTGCTGGTCGGCGCCGTGCTGGTGGGGAACGTTGACCGCGCCGGGATCTTCGCCGGTCTGATCCGCGAAAAGGTAGAGGTGACCTCCTTCAGGGAGAGCCTCCTGGCCCCCGATTTCGGCTTCATCCACCTGAGCCGCGAGATCCGCGACGCCCTGTTCGGACCTGTCGGCAAGGTGGCCTAACGGCAGGCAAAAGGCAAATGGCTAAAGGCAAAAGGTTTCAGATTTCCCCTTTTGCCATTTGCCCTTAGCCTTTCGCCGGTTGCCATAAAATGATTCAAATGGAACCATGAGGACCAATATAATGAACAAATCAAAACCGACCCACATCTTCCAGAAGGACATCTCCAACTGCGGCCTGACCGGCTTCATCTCCAGGTCGGGGAAGCAGGTTGAGGGGAGCGTCATCATCAAGTCGATCGCCCTCATGCATGACCGGGGCAACGGTCTTGGGGGCGGTTTCGCCGCCTACGGCATCTATCCCTCCTACAAGGATTTCTTCGCCTTCCACCTGATGTACGAGAACGGCATGGCGCTTCAGCTGACCGAGGAGTACCTGGAGCAGAACTTCCACATCGAGCAGGAAGAAGACATCCCGACCCGCCGGATCGCCGCCATCGCCAACCCGCCGGTCTTCAAGCGCTACTTCGCCAAGCCCCTGGAGACCGTCGAGTACAGGGAGGCGGTGGAATTCAAGAATATGACCGTCGAAGACGTGATCGTCCATCACGTCATGCGGATCAACAATGAGATCGAGGGGGCCTTCGTGGTCTCTTCCGGGAAGAACATGGGGGCCTTCAAGGGGGTCGGCTACCCCGAGGAGATCGCCGAGTTCTTCCGGCTCGAGGAGTACAAGGGGCACATCTGGACCGCCCACAACCGCTTCCCGACCAACACCCCGGGATGGTGGGGCGGCGCCCATCCCTTCACCCTGCTCGACTGGTCGATCGTCCACAACGGCGAGATCTCCTCATACGGGATCAACAAGCGCTACCTGGAGATGTACGGCTACCTCTGCACCATGCTTACCGACACCGAGGTGGTCGCCTACACCCTCGACCTCCTGATCAGGAAGCACGGCCTGACCCCCGAGCTGGCGAGCCTGGCGCTGGCCGCCCCCTTCTGGGACATGATCGACACGCTCCCCGAAGAGGAGCGGAAGATGCTGACCGCCATCCGCCAGGTTTACGGGAGCGCCCTCCTGAACGGGCCATTCGCGATTCTGTTCGCCAGCAACGAGGGGCTGATCGGCCTGAACGACCGGGTCAAGCTCCGGCCGCTGGTCTGCGCCGAAAAGGACGACTTCGTCTACATGGCCTCCGAGGAGGCGGCCATCCGCGAGATCTGCCCCGCACCGGACCGGGTCTGGTCGCCGCGCGGCGGCGAGCCGGTGATCACCAGGCTGAATCCGGGAGTGATATAAAATTCGGCTAAAGGCTAAGGGCAAAAGGCAAAGGGAAAGCCTCCAGCCTTTAAACCCTCAGCCTTTAGCCCTTAGCCTTGAGCCCAGGAGTTTTTGTATGAAAATAGACGCACAGGGTCTCTACTACCGTGACCTGAACGAGAAAATCCGCGCGGCGGTTGCCGGCGGGGCCGAGAAGATCGAGCTGGCCAACGTCAACGGCCAGTATTTCATCGGCGACGGCATCAACCGGCCGGTCACCATCACCGTCAACGGGGTGCCGGGCAACGACCTGGGCGCCTTCCTGAACGGCGCCACCATCGTGGTCAGGGACAACGGCCAGGACAACATCGGCAACACCATGAACGCCGGCAAGGTGATCGTCCACGGCCATGCTGGCGACGTCCTCGGCTACGGGATGCGCGGCGGCCGGGTCCATATCCTGAAGGACGTCGGCTACCGGGTCGGCATCCACATGAAGTCGTACAACGACAACAAGCCGGTGCTGATCGCCGGCGGCAAGGCGGGTGACTTCTTCGGCGAATACATGGCCGGCGGGGTCCTCGTCCTCCTCGGCATGTTCTCCGACGATTCCGCGAAGCCGAAGCACGGCTTCCGTTTCGGCACCGGCATGCACGGCGGGGTGATCTACGTCCGCGGTCAGGTTGACGAGGCGAAACTCTCCCAAGAGGTCGGGGTCTTCGAGCTGACTAGTGAAGATCAGGAAGAGCTGCGGGGGTACCTGAAGGATTACTGCAAGGACTTCAAGCTCGACTTCAAGGAGGTGATCAGCGAGAAGTTCGTCAAGATCCTCCCCAAGAGCAAGCGCCCCTACGGGAACATGTACTGCCCGATGCCGCGGTAGGCTGGAGAAATACAGGGGTCGGCCAAATCGGCCGGCCAATATGATGTAAAAAAACCCACCGTTTTTTCGGTGGGTTTTTTTGTTCCAAACGGCAAGGGTAATCAATCCGAGGAAGCAAGGTGAGCCAGCTTCTTCTCCAGGCTGCTCCGCAGTCCCTCATCGGGGGAAAGCGTCAGGGCCTGCTCCAGCGTCAGACGCGCGGCTGCCAAGTCACGGCGGGCGATCTGGATCTCGGCCAGGGTATCGAGGTAGGCCGGCTCCCGGGAATCGGCCGCGACCGCCTTCCGTGCCCAGTCGAGGGCATCGGCTACCTCGCCTGCCTGGAGCAGCGCCCAGGCCAGGTTGTTCATCGCCTCGGCGTTCTCAGGCTCGCGCCGCAGGGCCTGCCAATAGTATTTTCCAGCCAGCAGCCATTCGCCGCGCGCCGCGTGGACATTGCCACGGTTCAGGACTGGCCGTGCCCAATCCGCGTCGAGCTCGGCGGCCCGTTCATACTCGCGGATGGCCAGGTCGAACTCGCTGCGCTGCTGGTAGGAGACTCCCAGGTCGTTATGCTCCCTGGCATTCAGAGGGTCGTTGAGGACGATGATCCGCGGCAGCGTGCAGCCGCACAAGAGAGCGGCAGATACCAGGATGAATAAAATACGCATGGTCATTCCAGGTAGAGGTAAAGGCTGTTCAGCTTCTCCCAGCGGGAAAGGAGATCCGCTGCGGCAATAAAGGCTCCCGCCTCCGTGCCGGTATGGGCATAGAAACCCTCCTCATCATAGCCGAAGACCACCAGGTAATGGGGACGGGTGGCCAGCCAGAAACCCATTTCCACGGGAATCAACACCGGCCGGCCCGCATTGATCTGCCCTCTCAGCAACGCCAGATCGCCCCGGCCGGATCGGGTAACAAATCCCTGGTGACGGGCGAAATTCTCCAGATCCGGGAGCATGGCACCACCGAGTTCAGGCGTGGTGACCCCCCTGGTGACTGCCTCAAGAGCCACCCCCTTTCCCCGCTGGCCCAGCAGCGAAGCCAGAGCCACGGAGCCGCAGTCATCACGGCCATGCTGGGCATGGAACGGCACGCCAGGGACAACGTGAAGCCCTGCCTGGCCGGGACTCAGGTCATGCCGCTGAAACGGGGTGCAACCGCTTGCCAGGAAGATGGCCAGCAGAATGACGGTATGAATTTTACTTGATGACAACCCTTTTCCCCATCAGCATGACGATGACGATCACCAGAATGACGACCAGCAGCACCCCCACCACTAATCCCACCCCGTCACCGGCAGCCACGTCCTTCGACATGCCCGCCAGCTGGTGGAGCTGCTCATCGGAAAGAGTCGGCAGCTTGGCCGAAATCTCCTTGGCCGAGAGCCCATAATCGGCCAGCCGCTGGGACACGACTTCCAGCTCCAGGGCCTTACGGACGGTTTCGATCTGCGCCTGCCTTTCGGAAACTGCGGAGCCGTCCGCCAAGCGGCTTTGGACCAAGGCAGCATAGCCGTCGGATGGATACAGGGAGAGACAGCAGAAGGCTAGCAGAACGGTCCAGCAGATCCAGGTGTTCAAAATCCAGTGTCGTTTGTCAGACATAACTTTTCCTCCTTTGGACAAGGACTCAACTGCATGGAGACAGCATACCACAAAAGCGTATAATGACAAATATACCTGCTATTACGCAGAAGTGTGCGTTCCGGTTAGTCATCTGCCCGTATAAACGGAAAAGGTGAGGCCTTATCCAATGCCTTTTCACGAACACCTCACCCCGTCATCGGGCACCGACGGGAGATCTTCGTCCTCGACTAACGCCCACAACCCGCGTAACGGGCCTTAGTGGCGGGATTGACATTACCCCCCCGACTTTGATACATTAGGGGACCTTTTTGCCGTACCGGCAGTATATTGTTTACAAAGGAGGAG
>JAMPXD010000071.1 GCA_023701365.1 Geobacteraceae bacterium | reverse complement strand
CTACCTCGCCCATGCGACCATGGAGCCCCTGAACTGCTTCGTCGACCTGCGGGACGACCGCTGCGAGATCCGGACCGGCACCCAGCTCCAGAGCGCCGACCGGAACGCCGCCGCCCGGGTCGCCGGCTTGAAGCCGGAGCAGGTGACCGTCCACACCACCTTCCGGGGGGGGGGCTTCGGCCGGCGGGCCAACCCCGCCTCCGACTTCGTCGTCGAGGCGGTGCAGTTGGCAAAGGAGGTGAAGCGGCCGGTCAAGGTGGTCTGGACACGCGAGGATGACATGCGGGGGGGCTATTACCGCCCCATGTGGTACGACCGGATCGCAGCCGGGCTCGCCGCGGACGGCACGCTCGCCGCCTGGCGGCACACCATCGTCGGCCAGTCGATCATCGCCGGCACCCCCTTCGAGCAGGCGATGGTGAAGGGGGGGATCGACGACTCCTCGGTGGAGGGGGCGAGCGACATCCCCTACGCCATCCCCCACATCCTGGTCGACCTCCACACCACCAGGAACGTGGTGCCGGTACTCTGGTGGCGCTCGGTGGGACACTCCCACACCGCCTTCGTGGTGGAGAGCTTCATTGACGAGGCGGCCCACGCCGCCAGCAAGGACCCGTACCAGTTCCGGCGGGCGCTCCTCGCCGGCAAGCCCCGCCACATGGGGGTGCTGGAGCTGGCGGCGCGCAAGGCGGGCTGGGGCGGGCCTCTGCCGGCGGGGCACGGCCGGGGGATCGCGGTCCACGAGTCGTTCGGCAGCTTCATCGCCCAGGTGGCCGAGGTCTCGACAACCCCCGGCGGCGAGGTGCGGGTCCACCGGGTGGTCTGCGCCATCGACTGCGGCAGGCACGTCAATCCCGACACCATCGAGGCGCAGATGGAGTCGGGGATCGTCTTCGGACTGTCCGCCGCCCTCTACGGCGCCATCACCCTCAAGGATGGCCGGGTGGAGCAGGGGAACTTCGATGACTACCCGCTCCTCCGGATCGACAGGATGCCGCGGGTCGAGGTGCATATCATGCCGAGCCCGGAGCCGGCAGGGGGGGTGGGAGAGCCGGGGGTACCCCCGGTCGCGCCGGCCGTGGCGAATGCGCTGTTCGCCGCCAGCGGCGCCCGCCTGCGGAGCCTGCCGATGACGCCGGAGAAGGTGCTGGCGGCAATGAAAAAGGGATAGGGAGAACGAAGAGGGGGTCTGCAGCTGATGCAGGCCCCCTCTTCATCCGGTTATCAGGGGAGGAAGGGCAGCGGGCCGCCCCACTATTGCGGAAATGACCGGCAGATTCCGCTTGAAATGCAAGGATATCGAGGTAATAATGCATGCCACGAAACGCGGCACTCGGGTGGATCTATCAACCTAAAAACGGCAATTGGACACGGATTTACACGGAAAAAGCGGATTAACACCGATAATTCAAAGACATACCCTGACTTAATGCCACAACCTTCTGGGTTAATGCCTTAAATGGTTTAAATCCGTGAAAATCCGTATAAATCAGATTTGATCCGTGTTCAAATGCTTTTTATGGGATCAAACTAGGAGGACAGCGGCATGACATGGTTTCGGAGCGTCTCTCGCTTGATCGGAAGGGGGGCGCAGCAAGAGACGGCAGCAAATAACCCCCTCCCGGTCGCTGAGGGTGGCAGGCTCCGCGAAGACCTTGGCGTGGCGAGCGACAGCGGCGCAGAAAAAGAAGAACGCATCGGCCTGTTCATGTTCAGTCGCCAGGAGGTTGCCGACAGGGTCCCCCTCTGGTATGGCCAGTATACGGACGGGATCGTGCTGCGGGCCATCGCCGGGGCATTACGGCCCCATGGGGGGTGGCAATCCTCCTCTCTCGCCGGCTGCCATGGCGACCTGTTTGCAGAGACGCTCGGCACCTTGCGGCAATGGCTCAGAAGGGGCTCCTACCGCATCGACGTTGCCAGCCTCGATGAGCATGTGCTCCGGCAGCTGCAATCCGTTCAAGATCCGGCTTTCGTCCCTTGCCTCGTCGGCATCGGCATGATCGAAAAAGCCCGGCTGCTGGGCGCGCACCGCCAGCTTGAGGGTAGCGGCGCAGCCGGCTACCTGGGCTTGATCACACTCCAAAGAGAACTGGTCGTGGACGTTGCCCGGGAACTCGGTCTCCTCTTCGAGGGGATGGCCATAATGGATGGCGTCTGCGGCGGCGGCTGGCAGGCGGGCGCAGACGACCTGCAGCTCGCCGGCCTGCGGGAAGAGAGGCGTTGACCGTCATCACCCGCAGGCGCCGCGACAGCGTGACGTGGGCAGGCGTCCTGGCCGGGCGCCGGTCTTATTCCTGGTGCAGTAGACGGAAGGGCAAGCTGATAATGCAGCCATTGCCGGCCGGAGAGCTCATCTCTGCGCCAGCTCGGCCACGACCCGGGCGAGGCCGGCGGTGACCCGCGCCATCCGGCCGTAGTCGAGCCGTTCCGGGGTGTCGCGCGGGCCATGGTAATGGTGGTAGCGGAACAGGGCGGTGTCGGTGACCATCAGGGCCGGATAGCCCTCGTGCCAGAACGACCAGTGGTCGGACCAGTCGACCCCGATGATCCCCCCCGGCACCGCGGCCCCCTCGGAGGGGAAGGCGGTGCTGCCGCGGAAGGTCGCGAGCGCCCGCCGCACCAGGCGGCGCGAGCCGATGTTGCCGACGAAGCCGATGAAGTTCCCTTTCGAGGGGTAGAAGAAATTGAGGGGAAACGGGTAGTGCTGGCTTCCCGGCGCATCGGCGTAATAGCCGATGGTCTCCAGGGAGAGCATGGCGACGATCCGCTCCCCCCGCAGCCGCGCCCTCCTGGCGTAGACCAGGCTCCCCATCTGCCCGGTCTTGAAGAAGGGGGGCTCCTCGTTGGTAAAGAGGACGAAGCGGACGGTCCGGGGGAGCGGCCACCCCGCAAGGCTGTGGGCGATCTCTATGAGGGCCGCCACGCCGCTGGCGTTGTCGTTCGCCCCGGGCGAGCCGGACACCGAGTCGTAGTGGGCGCCGACGACGATGATCTCCTCCGGGGCGGAGCTGCCGCGGAGCTCCGCCTCCAGGTTGCGGACCTCCCTCCCCTCCGCCGTGTAGGCCTGGTCGGCGACGGCATAGCCGGCCCCCCTGAGCTCCCCCTCCAGGTAGCCGGCCGCCCTGTCGAGCGCCCGGTGGCGCCAGACGTGGCGCTCGCCGATCTCCCCCGCCAGGGTCCGGACATGGGAGCGGAGCCGGTCGCGCAGCGCGCTCTCCTCGGCGGTCAACGGCCTGAGCGGCCCGTCGTGAGAACGGCCCGGCATCCTGAACACGTGATAGCCTCCTGCGATCATCACAAGGGCGATGATCAGCCAGCGAAAAAGGACCGCCCGCCACCCCTTCCTGTCAGGTTTCCCCGCTGCCTCCATCGGCGTGCGTCCTTGCGTTCAGGTTGACAGGCTGAAGACTGAAGGCTATTATATTCGGCCTTCAGCCTTCCTTCAGCCCCCCTCACAGTGTATCAGAACCTCCCGAACCTGCAGACAGATTCTGTGTCTCCTGACATCAGCGCGCCGGAGGGGAAACGCCCCCTTCCGCGGCCATGATCCTCCTGAGCCGCTCGCCGGTGGCGGGATGGCTGGAGAGATAGCTCCTGAAGCCGGCCCCGTCGTTTTTCTCCCCCTTCGTCTTGGCATCGTGCTCGGTCTGGAGGCGGGCGAGGATCTCGGCGTAGCGCCGGAGCGGAATCCGCTCCTGCTGGAGATAGGCCACGGCGGCGTCATCCGCCTCCCGCTCGAAGTCGCGGGAGAACTTGGCATCGACGATGGCGGTGGGGAGGGTGGCGGAGAGGGAGGTGACCGACAGGATGTCGCCGGTCACCGCTGCCATGAGGAGGCCGGTGACCGAGTTCTGCAAGACGTGGCGGATCAGGTGGCGGCCCCGGACGTGACCGACCTCGTGGGCGAGGACCCCGGCGATCTCCTGGTCGTTGCGGGCCAGCTCGACCAGGCCGTCGGTGACGACCACTATCCCCGACGGGAGCGCCATGGCGTTGGCGCCGACCGCCTCGCTGCGCCGGAATTCGAGCCGGTAGCTCTCCCCGTCCGGAAGCGGGGCGGTCATCCGGCCAAACAGCGCGGTCAGCTCGCGGCGCCGCTCCGCGCTCAGGGCGGTCGGCTGGAACAGGAGGCGGTCGAGGGTCGCCAGGCTCTCGCGGCCGAGGAGCGCCTCGGCAGACAGCGGCAGGGCGTTGGCCACATGGCGGGACAGCGCGGGGACCCCGAAGCGCATGAAGATGACGACCACCGCCGCCGTCATGACCAGCGCCGCCACGGCCAGGGGGAGGCTCCGTTCCCAGCGGTGCAGCAGCGCCCCCACCTTCCCCCTCCCCTGGCGCCGCTCGACCGCCGCCAGAAAGGCCTGGTCCGCGACCTCGCACAGCCCGCCGTCGGGGAGCCTGATGGCGCGGCGGATCGAGCCGACACCCGCCGTCACCTCGACCCGGGCGAGGGGGTAGCTCGCCGCGACCCCGGCCCCGGCCAGGCGGAGGCTTTCCCCTTCCAGGGAAAGGGTCACCTCGCGGCGGGCCGAGACCCGTCCGTCGTAATAGCCGGCAGCGGCCTCCACCTCAGAAGCCGAAGTCGACATCGATGCCGAGGATGTCGCCGATCTCCTCGCCGGTCGCGCCGACCTCCTGCCGGCGCGCCAGGGCGAGGAAGCCGTCGAGGCCGCCGCTCGCCTCAACGGTCAGTTTCTGGAAGCGGTAGCGCGCCATCCTGACCGTGGCCCAGGGGATCAGCAGGCCGAGGGTGCAGGCGATGGCGACGGCGTTGGACAGGTAGAGCCACATCATGTCCCTCGTGCGGAGCGCGCTCCTGAAGCGGCAGGGGCCGAGCGTCGTGGCGTTCCAGGCCAGGTTGGCGAGGGAGGTCTGGACGTAGGTCGCCATGTAGAAATAGAGGAGGGGGAAGAGGAACATCAGCGGCAGGAAGGCGAGCGCCGACTGCGCTCCCTTCCCGAGCCCCTCGGTCACAAGGCTCCCGCCGGTCGCCAGGGCGAAGAGCCCCAGATAGCCCGCCAAGAGCGCCAGCGCGCCGAACGCCACCCGGAGGTAGAGGCGGTAGAACTCCCCGGCGGTTGCGCCGAACGAGAAGGGGGTCATGCCGTAGCAGCTCTGCTCCACCAGGAACCTCTTCTGCCGGTAGATCACGTACGGCAGGAGCAGGCCGAGGGTGAACGGGGTGAGCAGCGGCAGGCCGGCGAAGACGATGTAGGCCTCGCGGTAACCGGGCCTGAAGCTGAAGCGGATGTTGCGGTGCGCCGAGTTGCGCGCGTTGAACATCCGCGACCGGACCACCAGCCAGGGGACGGCAAGAAAGATCGCCAGGCCGATGATCCCGCTCAGGAGGGCGCTCACTCGGCTGGCTGTCATGTAGAGGAGAAAGGCCGCCGCCCCGATCAGCCAGCCCTTGAAGATGGTGAGCGGGTCGGCCAGGTAGGCGAACGGCTCCCCGTGCAGGGTCGTGCTGCCGTAGAAATAGGTGCGCTGGCGCACCTTGGCCCAGGCCGAGTAGATGCCGAGGGTGACGAGCTTGAGGAGGGTATTGACGATCCAGATCCCGAAGTACTCCCCGGCGCTCCCCCGGAACGAGAAGGCGAGGGTGCGGGGCTCCGCCCGTCCCGCGGGTGCCGGCCCGGCCGCGGCAGCAGGATCTGCGCCGCTGCCCGCCGGCGCGGGCCGGGGGGGCGAGACCGGCGGCGACTGCGCCCCCGCTTCCGTCAGGCCGGCCGCCGAAAAGGGGAATTTCTCCCGGCAGCGGGGACAGCTGACCCGCGCCGTCCCCTCGGGAATGGCGGCCGGGGGGACCCCCTTGCTGAAGCCGCAGTGCGGGCAGGTTATGGTTATCTGCCGATCCTCCATGATCTCCTCCTGGCAAGTGTTGACTTGTGCCCGCTCCTGGCGCGCGCCGGTCGAGAGGCGGCGCCGCTACCTCCCCTCATTGAGGGAGGACAGCACCGCCTCGGGGCTGTAGCCGCAGATCACCCGGGAGCCGACCCGGACCACCGGCACCCCGCGCCCCCCCAGCTCGCGGTAGGTGCGGGCCGCGGCCTCGTCCTTCTCGATGTCGTAGGCGCTGTAGGGTATTCCCTTCTCGTTCAGGAAGCGGACCATCTTCTTGCAGTAGCCGCACCAGGAGGTCAGGTAGACCTCCACCTTGGCGCTGCCGGATGAGGCGCTCTGCCGGGGTGGCGGGGGCTCTTCCGCCGGCCGCCGCTGCGGGGCCGGGGTGGCGTCCACGGTGGAGATATCCGCCAGCGGCCGGGCATTCTCCAGCTGCCGGCGGTACTTCTGCGGCACCTTGGCGATGTCGTCCACGAAGTGGAGCTCCCCCTTGCTGTCGGTATACCTGTAGATCTCGGCCAGCGCCGCCCCGCTGCAAACGGCCAGCAGCACCGCGACGAACAGAACAATCAATCTCATGCGCCACCTCCTTTTATAGTGAAGCCATTGTCACTGAAAAAACCGCTGCACCCTACTCTGAGTGTAATTAGATGAAAAAAAGCCACCATTCCCTGGCGGCTTGATTTATCAGGCGGCCTCTTTCCAGACCGTTTTTTGCAGCTTCAGACGCAGCGGACGCGGCTTGATGTTTCTTCTCCAGACCAGCTCCTCGCTATGGTAATCGGTGATCTTCTTGCCGGTGGCAACCTTTTCCCGCAGCAGCAGATCGTACGGCTTGGACATTTCGACTGTGCCGTGCTCCCACTTAGACACCTGGGACTTGTCGCAGTGCATGTGCCGGGCAAAATCCGCTCCGGACCAGCCGAGTGATTTCCTGAGAAAGACGATCTCCGCTGCGGTCAGGGGGCCATTCTTCTTGATGATCGCCTGGGCCAGCGTATCATGCAGCCCCTCGATATTGGGGATGAGCGGCATGATATTGCCGCACCCGGGGCATCTCCGGATGGTAATGCCGACGATGGTGACATTGTCCAGACCACACTCGCGATAGTGGTAGTTTTCCTGTGTCTCCACCATTTCAGCTTGTTCACAGTTGCGACACTTCATTTTACTCTCCATGCGGTAACGACTTCCAGGATCGTTTCGGATTCAAAGCGGATCACGACGCACATTTTGGGCGTAACGACCTGATAGCGCCAACTGCCGTTTTCGTACTCACCCTCCTTGACAGCCCCGCCGCGCAGAATATTGATGCAATCGACGGTACTGATTCTACGCTTCCTCATCTGCTCTTCGGCGTGGGGCTGCGAATAGGTGACGATGCCCTCGCTGATGATCTTGAGGATAAGTTTCTTGACCGCCGGCGGTCGTAAGGGTTCACGGAGCATCTGGTATACTACACCTTTACTTATAAAGTAAACACAAAAGTTGTCAAATATACAACTATTGTTTTAGTTAGTTATTCCAGAGAACCGACTATGAACGTTCAACGATCTTCGTTCCGTTGGCAGCGCTTTCCCCCTGT
The DNA here is from genome assembly GCA_023701365.1 of Geobacteraceae bacterium. Classification (GTDB taxonomy): domain Bacteria; phylum Desulfobacterota; class Desulfuromonadia; order Geobacterales; family Geobacteraceae; genus JAMPXD01. The sequence continues at coordinate 9,056 of JAMPXD010000071.1, read as the reverse complement.
GTCAGGATAGTTGTCGATTCACACGTGCCATTGTTTTGAGTGGACCTTTTTTGACCGCAAAATCGTGGCTCTAAGGCTAAAAACAGGGCAATTACGCCCTTTTAACTTCATTATTACAGATAGTTAGATTGGTCTGACCCCAAACCCGAGCAATCCGGCTGCTCGGCCCCCGGGAGTTAAATATTGGCTTGCCTGTATAATTGTTGACGGCACTTCTTTTTCGACCGTTGCCTTTGAGCATACCGGATCAGAATCCGGGCTTTCCATCGGGTTTCATCCGCTCGTATTGCTGAATGAAGATGAGCTGGCCCAGGGGCGCGGTGAAGATGATGCCGATGAACAGGGCCACGACCCCGCCAAAGATGATCACGTTCCCCGCCACGTATGCCAGCAGCCAGTTGGCGAAATCCGCCTGGATGGTCTCGAAGCACCATTTGTAGGCGTCTATGGTCCCTGTCCCCTTGTCGATGATCAGGAAGGCCCCCGGCAAAACGACGAATCCCAGGGCAATCGAGGCGAGGCTGCCGAAAAACGGCACGGCGTGCAGGACAACCGCGATGATGAGGTTTATGAGGAAGAAGAGGAAGAGGTTGCCGAAACAGTCCCAGGCATCGAAGAGGTCACCCACCCGGGCCTTCCCCTGGCCGCGCGCCACCTTGAAGAGCGAGCGGGCATAGCCGGCGATAAAGCCGATGTTGGCGATGGGGACCCAGACAACCAGCATGAAGACCAGTGTCAGGAGAACAAGGTCCGCCAGGTTTTCCTTCCAGATCCGCGCCGCGTTGCCGAACAGGGCGGCAAAGTCGGCCTGGCCTGCGGTGCGGGGGAGCGGGGCATCGCCGATCATCGACCCGCAGTGTTTGCACTTGATTGCGCCGTCGATGATCTCCTCTTTGCAGAATAGGCATTGCATCCTGGGCTCCTTGAGGAACAGTCTCTGCTGCACATCCTTCTCAACTTGTCATCTTGGAAGTGTGGTATCACATTTTGTGATACCAGCAGATCGCTGCTCGATTTCAATGCTGTGGACCATTGGCATAATCAAGGGTATGCCACCCGATATTTTCCAGGATTTTGACTGAGCAATTCAATGTGTGCGTAAAGTTGCGGATGGGAATTCACATCAAAGGCAAGGAATCTGATGCCGATGCATGAGGTCGCAGAATAGGCAACGCTGGCTTCTATCTCATCAGGCGTCTCATTACTCCCTGCAAATATCTTCAGGAGCAATTGGTGTCAGGCTTGCAATTGCAGGAGCAATTGGTGTCAGGCTTGCAATTGTGCAAGTTGTTCGTACAGGGCAGCTACTTGTTCTGCAATCTGCCACTCTCGCTTCTCCCGCGCACGTATCCGCTCTGCCGCAGAACTGAGCGTCGAAACATCTCGTCCCATCTTCCCCGCCAGTTCGGTCAACGTGCATATCCCCGCTTCCATTGCCAGCCTCGCTGCCACTCCCCGCGCCTCTGAAGCTTTTCGGTTGTGTCCGGCCAAGTCCTGTAGGGATTCCAGGCTGTAGTGGGTGCAGACCTCTTCCAGAAATCTATCTACCGGTATCTTCTTTCGGGAACGTCTCTCGGCTTCGTCCAGTACTTTGTCTGCAAAGGTGTCATCACCTAAAAGCCTGCAGTCAGTCTCGGAACCGCCATGGAATTCAGGCCTATGGCCATCTGCAATTCCCTCTGCGACAAATTCGAGGAATTTCCGACGGGCGTCCGGTTCGGATTCCGACAGGCTATTCAGTACTAATTCAGTCGTCAGCCAGGGTATGGTTTCTTCCCCGCAATATGCTCTCAGGCTGCTCCAGGGATACTCTGCCGGATCACTCACCATCTTCGCCCTTACCGGGTTCAGGTGGATATAGCGGACCAGTTCGGCGAGATAGGCATCTGCATCGATCATGATTGCCTTGTAACGCCCTTGAAACAGATGCCCTACGCGACTTTTGCGCCAGTTTACCCAACGCGTATACCGTCCGACTATGCTCTGCAAAATACGAGAGAGCGGGATATCCCCCACTTGCAGGGCGAGGTGGATATGGTTTGTCATCAGGCAAAAGGCATGTACCCGAAACCGGTAACGCTCTACTCCCTGCTGGAGAAATAGGTAGAAGCGATTCCTGTCGGTGTTGGCGAAGAATATCTTCTCCCGTGCATTGCCTCTGAGTATCACGTGGTAGAGTGCGCCGGGATAATGTAGTCGCGGTTTGCGTCCCATAGGTAAAAATTACCACCTAATTTAACAATTGCAAGCCTGACACGAATGGCGCTACGAAGTCATGCGTCATGCCGGCATCCGCACTGCATTCAGCCTTGACCGGCACTTCCATGAGCAGGGATTCGAAACCCTTCCCCGGCGTGTAGCGCCCGCAAAGGCTTGACCAGCATGCCAATCGGCTAGCCCATGAATGTCGAGGCGGCCCTTTCCGCCATGGGCAAGCGTCTGATAGTCAAGGCCGAATGATCATGCTGTAAGGCATCTTTGACGGGCGCGGCGATGACGTGGTACAATCCTTCAGGAATGTCTATTCGGGCAGCACGTGGCACAGTTTTTCAATTACTTATACTGCCTAAGTTGGCAATTCTGACCAACGTCCCCTTGCTCCCCAAGGCTTCACTTGTGAAAATAAGTATCCGCCTTCCAAAAGCCATCGTTCCAGAAATTCCATCGTTGCAGCTTAATATCAAAGGCATCGAACTGACCATGCTTTTGCGGGCCATACAAAGCTGGGTCTCCGTATCCGAAGCCTTTGATGGTAACTCGATACCGGATATCCTGTGGTATTGAATGAAGCGATTGAATGATATTCCTCCACTTGCCGAGCGTCCTGTCTATGTGGTTGGTGGGGGTCGTGTAGAAATTATCTATCCACTCCAGCAGGCTGCCGCGGGGGAGAACATCGACTTTAAAGGCTTCGTTAGCATCGTTGACAGGGTGCAATGTAAGGTTATAGAAATTGGTCTTGTGCTTTTTCAGGTTGCTAGCCCAAGGATTGCATTCCTCCTCCTGCTCCTGCAGCAACGGGACAACGGAAGTCGTGAAGTCTCTGATGCTGCAGGCGGCAGCCATATATACGATGTCAGAGATGTTCAGATTGTCGATGTATTTTCTGTATCTGATCACATTGTTCAGCACGATAGTTCCCATGCTATGACCGATTAATACAGTTTCCCGCTTCGGATAATCATCCATTTTCTTGTTAAGTTCCTGAAGAAATATGGCTAGTGCCCCTGTTGGTTCTGTGTTGAGATTGCTTAGGGCAAGCTTATGCCTTTCATTATATGAGTCATCCTTGCTGAGTTTGTTTCTGATGTCGAATTCCGTAGGCTTGGCAAACATGTTGGTCGTCCTGCGGACCATGATGTCCCACGCAGGCCTGCCGAGGCCCGCAACGATGGGAGTCAAGGCAAGCTTGGTCGTGGGGGCTGTCAGTAGATACGAAGCGGGCATCAGCAGGTCACGTCCGAAATAGAAGCTCTTGTCGGCCTCTTCGAGAGAGACATGCATGGCCAGATTCTTATCCTGGGCCTCCTTATTGTGAGACAAATCATTAGCCGCGCAATAGAGGGCATTTACGGCATTGGTTTCAGTGCTGGCCATGGTGCGGAATTTTTCGGGGCAGATACTGTCGAACGGTTGTTCGGGTATCCTCGCGGACTTCAGGTCTGTGGCAAAGTACTGGTAGTACCAGCTCATCGGGGCCGTGATCGGGATTTTGCCAAAATCCTCCAGCGCAATGATCGGAAATGTCAATGGCCCGATCACCTTTCGCTCCTCTCCCTGGCGCACGAAAAAGAAGTGGTCCCCAAAACTGCTGAATGGCCCCGAATCCCAATTGATCAGGATTGGGTAATACCTGACCTCGTTTTCAGGGGAAGACATCTTGCAGACCAGCTGGGAAGAACGTTTAATGGATTCGGCAAGGCTGTTGAGTCCGCCATGGACATATATAAGGATCTTTTTATGTGGTTTATCATCGGATCCAAAAAAGTTTTCTATATTGGCATTTATCCTTTTGATCTGGGTATCGAAGTCGAAGTTGTCAACGAAATGGCCGTTTTCATACTTGAGTGGCTTGCCGTTGTGGTCAATGAAGATGGTGTGCAGTGAGAGATAGTCATCGACATAACGGTCACCACAATTGTTTAAGTCGGCCTTGGTAATATCCTTGCTGAAATCATAACTGTGATTAGTGATAGTTGCACAACCGGATAGCAGCAGGATGCAGATCATCAATAGAATTTGCACCATTTTGTCCTCACTCAAATCTGTCGATATAAAGTAGAGCGGAAAGTCAGAAAGTCAAACCTGAACCCCATTGGTGTTCTGAGCAGGGTTTCGAAACCCTTCCCCGACGTGTAGCGTCCGCAAAGGCTTGACCGGCAGGCCAACTGGCTAGCCCATGCATGTCGAGGCGGCCCTTTCCGCCATGGGCAAGCGTCTGATAGTCAAGGCCGGATGATCATGCTGTAAGGCATCTTTGACGGGCACTGGCGATGACGTGGTACAATCCTGCAGGAATCCTTCAGGAATGTCTATTCGGGCAGCACGTAGCATGTTTTTCAATTACTTATACTGCCTAAGTTGGCAATTCTCACCAACGTCCCCTTGTCTTTCTTGACGGACAGCCTTTTAATGGGTGACCCTTCTGTCTTACCTATTTCTCACTTTCAGTATCTATCCCAAAATCTACAGCCGTTCATCTCGTACACGACTGCAGTTTATGGGTTTATAATTTTTGATATCCAGTCACGGTAATTAGTTAACTTAGTATAGACTCCAGGACGATTAGGGCGCGCACACCCATCCCCCCAGCTTACAATTCCTGCTTGCTGAAAATTAGCTGGGTCAAAATCAGGAGAGAAAAATAGGGGCCCTCCAGAATCTCCTTGGCAAGAATCTTCATGGCCTGCAAGGTTACCGGCACAAAACATATTAGCTGTAACTCGCTTTGGGTATGATGAGTTGCAGTCTGAATCCCCGATGCATTTAACCTTCACATGACGTAATGTTACTGTCGAAGAACCATCCTCATACATTGCACCCCATCCGGCTACAACCATATTTGTTTCGGGTATTGGATTGTCTGTGACTAGCGCAATGGCTGACAATTTGCTATCGTTATCAAGTTTTATCAAAGCAATATCATTATTAAAATCATTTTCATCGTAACCCTGATGATTCCTGACTTCCTTTACTTTATGAACTTCCCCAATGGTACCTATCGTTAGATTTGTTCGGCCAAGAACTACAAGCCAATCTGTTCCGACGCGGCAGTGAGCTGCTGTTAAGACCCATTGCTTGTCAATAAGTGATCCTCCACAGACCTGAAACCATTCCCCATCAATTTTTTTATATAGTGCTGCCATCCATGGATATTTCCCATCGCTAACTCTTTCTCCTCCCACTATTCGATACTTAGCGTCAGGCACAGGTAGACGTGACGATATTGTCTTAAAACTTGATTGGCCACTAGAATCAATTGATGCTAGCTGCATTTGATATTTGACTGAAAGTGACTTCGACAATTCTCCAATAGGAAGGTTTAACGGACCAAAAGTATTGCCTGTCTGTTCAAGGTGTATTCCAATGGATTTAACTTCTTTTGCAACGTTAACTGGAACAGTGACTTTAAGAGGAAATGATGTGATGCCACATTTATCGGCCTTTCCACAGCTCTTGCCTCCTCGCTTAGCATCTTCGCCCATTTTGATAGTGGCTAGACTTATGCCTGATTTATCATGTAGTTCAACAGTCATTTTGCCCTTAGGAGCACTAGCAATTGAATCCGTTTCAATTTGAAACTGAAGATCAACTTGTCCAGTTTCACGAACAATAGAAGCCGTTCCTCTGAGCCATCCTTCTGGGTCTGTGCTGTGCAAAACTGCGCATTGACCTCTTGCAAATGGGTGTTCGCTTTGACGGCATGTTATCACTTCTGCTGACGCAGGAAATGAGTAGATTGCGCAGCAAAATACCACATATGCGACTACAGTCACTTTGCTCATAAAATCTCCCAATGATAAGATATTACAAAATCGATGTGATATAAGGTCGTCATACTTACACATTCACTGTTGCCCAACGTTTGATCCACGATACGATGTTGCTAAAGGAGTTTGTTGCCGCTGCTTAAAGCCACCAACAGTGCGAGAACAAATAGGTTTCTATCTTCATTTACTCTAACCACCAACGGGGCCGCACCAGCGGCAACCGACACCACCCCTTTGTAAGGCACTTCTTCCACTCATTTTATTGTTTATATTTATCTTTGACAAATTGAGGTGTAGTGAGTTCAAAAGTTGTCCAGCTTGCTTTTGAAAACTCTTTTTCAATTACTTGAATCGCAGTTTCCACGCGTTTATCGTTTTGTTTTTCTATCATATCAACAACAGATATTACAAACGTAGCAATAAGTGCCCCTGTAACTGGATCAAATGCTTTTGCAGCAATGCCAGGTTGGAGTCCCAAAAAAGCCTCGATGTTTTTCCCAGCTTCTGAATTCTTATAGTCTTGCACTGGTACATTAAGCTCGCGATTTACACGTGCATCAAAAATAATTCCTTTCGCCCATCCATTACCAGCGCCAGCAGCGTTGTTGAAAAGGGTCTCGGCATGCTTGTAGTCCTTGGATTTTTTGTCTTTGATTTTAGATTTTAAGTCAATTGCGAATATTTCAGACTTGCCTTGATCCTGTAGGTACTGTTTAATTCCACTCGTGTCTTTAATGCTCATACATCCAGAAAGAGCAAACCCCAAGATACAAACACAAATGATACACTTGTACATAATACTTCCTCCTTTGTTTGGTTTTGTTGCTTAACGGCTGCCGGCGTAACCTGCGCGGCGGTGTCTTTTCTCAGCCCCCTGTTATATTTACTAGTCAAAATTCAAAAATTGATCTTTCCCTCTTAAGAAAATATGGGGTTTGCCCTTGAATTTAGAAATTTCACTTTGCATTCACTCTCTCCCGAATCAAACAAATCCCCCGATAAACTCCGCCACCGGTCTGGTAAAATCGTTATCTGTCCAATAATCGGAATGGCTCGCCGGATTCCAGGAGGTAAGAATCCCTCCGGCATTGATCTCCCTGTCCTCCGTGACCGCTGCCGAGTAGCTCGAACTCAACGCCTTCAGCGGCCAGCCGAGAATGTCATCGGAATCGAAGAAGTTCAGCCACCTGGCCTTGGCCTTAAGCCCGTCAGACAAGGTCGCCGGCGGGAAGGTGATGCATTCTACCGGTTCATAGGCGAGGACAAACAGGGGGATGTTGCAGCCGAAGGTGACGATCCCGGCGAGGGATTCCATCCGCTCGAATGATGTCTGGCCATATCTTTCCGCATCGGTGCCGTGCTGCCGGTCCCAGATGTAGTTGGACATGATGACCGAACCGAGCGAATGGGCGATCACGATCAGCGGCTTGGCGTCGCCGCCGAGCTGACTTCTCAGCGATTGCAGTCCAGTATGAACGAGGTCATGTATCCGGTAATAACTGCTGTCCAGCTTGCCCGGAACATAGCGGTAGGCCGCCGCGTCGCCAAATGCGTTGAGAAAGAACTTCCGCAGCTTCACCCAGTCAATGTCGTGCCCGGCGGAAAGATCGGCCCATACCTTCTCCTGCCGTTCGGAAAGCACCGGCGCCCAATATACCGCCTCCCAGCAGACATCATCCGCATTGCCGCCCATTTTCTCCTTGAGCTCCGCGATCATCTCTTCGGCAAAATCCGACTGCTGCGATCCCATTCCATGAACAGTAAGAACACCAATTTGGGGTGCCATACGGCCTCCTCTTGAAAGGACTTAAAACAAAAAAAGCCGCTCAATCAGCCCAAAGCTGACCCGAGCGGCCTCGCCCACCATAAGAAATTGCCCCACCCATGGGAAACCATCTACCCCCCCCCGATCTAAACCCGACCTAAACCCAATTAAATGAATGCATCCTAAATACACCGTTTTAGTAATGCCTGTCAAGTGGACAGTGCGCACGCTGCCGCTTCGCACAACGAAACGGCACCTCCTTCGGCTGGACTGGGCTGGTACCCGCCAGATCGACCTGCTGCGGCGAGTTCGCACATTTCCTGCCGATCAGGCACTCCAGCGCGATCTCGTGCAAACCCGGCCCGCACAGCACCGCGCGGACCTCCCCGGCCCCGTCCTTGTTCGCCCCCTGCTCATCGCCGTCCACAAACACCTTCCCCAGGCCGGGACATGGGCACCTGATGAATTCCATGGCATCGCTCCTTTGCCCAAGGGAATCAACATCGGTCCCGATGAGCCACGGCTCATCTTTCCAAGAAGCGCGCCAACCTGGCCGGAACGGTCATGTCCCGCATATTCAAGGGGTTGGCATTCATGCCAGAGAGAGGGGGAGGTAAACAAAGTTTACGCAATTTCTGAAAGAGGGGGGTAAAGGCTTGATGGGTGGGGGAAGGCGGGGGCCGTCAACAGAGTTTACGTTGTCAACTTTGTTGACGCTCGGCTGGCGGGTCGTGCCCGGTGCAGTGCATAAGTACACCACAAAAAAAGGCGGCGCTTCGCAGCACCGCCTTTTTTCCTATCTCATTCGAGCAACGTCTCGCTAACCGACCTGAGCCGTAAGTTGGAACTTTTCCGCCAACACCTTCACGAACTTCATCCGACCGTGACCTCGGAAGGGTTTTGTCTCGACTTGGATGAGGCCAGCCGCTGCCAGAATATCAACGTCACGCTTCACTGCACTGCGGTCCCGGTGGAGGCGGCGGGCAATTTCTGCAATTGATCCGGGCTCATCCTTGACTGCCCTGAAGAGGTCCACCCTGGCCGCCGTCACCAGTTCCAGAATATCCTCCGGATCTTCGAAAGTAATGATGTTTGCTGCCGGTACCCGCTCCCCGTTGTCCAGCCTCCGAGCGAGCCCTTTCCCGCGCTGGAAGAAGTCCTTTTCGGTCCCGGTTGTGATTGTTAATTTAATCATGCTCTTACCTCCCTGAGCAGCGCTTACTGCCCTGCCAGAAGCTCGATCCATTCCCGCTCGAATCGCTCCTCTACGTTCTCAAAGGATACAAATTCGCATGCTTCCG
>JAMPXD010000266.1 GCA_023701365.1 Geobacteraceae bacterium | reverse complement strand
TGAAGGGGGAGTTCTGCGGGGTCTGCCACCTGGGGGTGGCGTTTCCGATGAACGACTGCAAGAGGTGCCATCCGGCATTTTCAGCAGAGCAGGCCATGCCGTAAGGGAGAGCCATGAAACGTGCCGCCAAAATTACCGCAGCCGCGCTGATCCTTGCCATGGCGCCATTGCTGCCCATTGAGCAGCTCCGGGGAGAGGGGGCGGATGCACTCTCCCTGGTCCGGCCGGCCCTGGCGGAGGAGGGGTGGAAGGCCGAGTTCGACGAGGTCTGCGGCAAGAGCGACGACTCCATGAACCTGTCGCAGGATGAGCTGAAGGCCCTGATGGCAAGGTGCGACAGGCTGAAGCCGCTGATCGAGGCGCAGGAGGAGACCGTCCGCAAGGTCTACCTGAAGAGACTCCAGATGTGCCGGGACCTGCTGGCCTATGTCCATGAGGTGAAGAGCAGGAACTGACGGCATCCCCCTACCTCCCAAGACGTAGGGTGGGCAGGTTATTATGCCCACCGATCCGCGTGGGCAAACGATGAAACCGTTTGCCCACCCTACCTCTCTCCCCCCATTCATTCCTTTCAGATCAACCCACGATGACGATGTCGAGAATTACGGCTGCCAGGAGCACGGTCAGGTAGATGAGCGAGGCCCTGAAGGCGCGCTCGAACCGGCGGGCCCTTACGGCATGGTGCCAGCAGGCGGCCATGAACCAGAGCCAGAGCGCGCCAGCAACGGGGGCAAAGAAGGGGGAACAGCTTCCGGTCAGCGGCAGGGCGAGGGTGGCGGGGAGGAGGGCCGCTACGAAGAGGAGGATCATGACCCGGGTGAACGACTCGCCGCAGACCACCGGCAGAACCGGAATCCCGGCGGCCCGGTAGTCATCCCGGTAGCGCAGTGCGAGGAGCCAGAAATGGGGGGGCTGCCAGAGGAAGACGGCCGCGAACAGGAGGAGGCCGGCCGGCTCGATGGCGCCGCTGACCGCCGCCTGGCCGATCAGGACCGGCAGCGCCCCCGGGATGCCTCCCGGGATCGCCCCCCAGGGGGAGCGGCGCTTGAGGATGAGGGTGTAGACCAGGGCGTAGAGAATGACCGCGGCAAGGACCAGGAGGAATACGAGCCGGCCGAGGGAGAGAGCGAGCAGGAGGGCGACGCCGATGCAGGCGAGCGCCGTGCCGAGGAGCCGCGCCGGGCCAACCGCGTCGAGCGCCCTGCCCCTTCCCTCCAGCCGCGCCATCTTTCTGTCCAGCGAGTTGTCCAGCAGGGAGTTCAGCATGGCGGAGCCGGCGGCCGCCAGCAGGAGGCTTGCCAGGCAGATGAGGGCGGTCCCCGGCTCGGGAAGCTCCCGGGCAGCCGTGACCATCCCGGCGTAGCCCGCCAGGAGCACGGCCGTGACGATCCCCGGCTTGGCGAGCCGGACCAGGGCGACAATCCAGCCCGGCGCTCCCGGGGCGGCATCCCGGGTGACATATTTGCCGTCGATGGCTTCCATTGCAGCTCTCCTCTGCCGGCAGCGCTCCCCCCACCCAGCGGGGGTGCGGATCAGCGCATCTCTCCAATGAATCCCACCATCGCCGTCACCTCATCCTCGGACAGGCCGGGGAAGGTCGGCATCACCGGCGGGAACCCCTTTACCACGTCGGCGTTCGGCTCAAGGATAGACCGTCGCAGGTAAGGCTCGTCCACGGTGATGGTCCGCTCAGCACCGTCTGTCAGGACGATCTCTTTTTTACCCAAGATCCCCTTGAAGGTCGGACCCACCTTCGGCGTGCCGTCGAGGGAGTGGCAACCGAGGCAGCCGTGCTTCTCCAGTAGCTCCTCCCCTGGATGCTCCTCCCTCTCCTCCCCTCTTTCTTCCTCCTTGAGCCATGCCGCGAAATCCGCGGCGGGAAGCGCCTCTACGCTGCTGATCATCGCTGAATGGGCGGTGCCGCAGTAAACGGAACAGAACAGATCGTAAGAGCCGGCCCGGGAGGCGACGAACCAGACGTGGTTCTTCATCCCCGGCACCACGTCGCGCTTGACCCGGAAGGCGGGGATGAAGAAGCCATGGATCACGTCCTTTGAGACCAGGTTGACCAGCACCGGTTTGCCGACCGGCACGTACAGTTTCGGGCTGGTCCTGCCGTTGGCATAGGTGAAGCTCCACGACCACATCCGGGCCGTGGCGGTCACCTCCAGGGCATCCTTGGGAACGTTGCGCAGGGAGAGGTAGCCCGACCAGCCGTAGTAGAACATGGCCAGCACCAGGACGGTGGGGAGTCCGCTCCAGACGATCTCCAGCCAGAGGTTGCCGCTCGCCCGCGAGGTGGGCTCGGGCGCCCGGGAACGGTGGTAGCGGATGACGAACGCCACCGTTGTTGCCGTGATCCCGAGCAGCAGCAGGAGGGAGGCCCCGAAGATGAACTTGAAGACCGGGTCGACCGCCTGGGTTGTGGTGATGAGGGAAGGGTCCACGTTGTGTCCTTGGCAAAACTACCGGTACGACAGGTCGAAAAAGGTGAAGCCGATGAAGATCGCCAGGGTCAGCAGGGCGACGAACAGGAACCAGCGCAAGAGCCGCCCCTCGTAGCGCATGTGCATGAAGAAGGCGATCACCAGTCCCGCCTTGGCCGAGGCGATCGCCAGGGAGCCCCAGATCTGGCCGATCCCCAGCTCCTGGCGCGATACCCAGACGGTCAGGGCGGTCAGGAGCAGAAGCCCCAGCCAGACCCTGGTCAGCGTGCCGTAGCCGATGATGTGCTGGTCGCTTGTCCCGGACGTCATGCCGGCCTCCTACAGAATTCCTACAGAATCAGGTAATAGAGCGGAAAGATGAAGATCCAGATCAGGTCGACCAGGTGCCAGTAGAGGGCGCTGTTTTCCAGCCAGACGTAATCGCCGGCATGGATGATCCCGCGTCTCACCCGCCATGCCACCACCGCCAGGAGCGTCCCGCCGACCAGCACGTGCAGGCCGTGGAGGCCGACAGTCAGGTAGTAGAGACCGTAGAACACCGACTCTCCGGGTGGACCAGCCGCCAGCTGCGGCGAGCCCGGGTAGATGCCCCGGCCGATCTCGGCGCTCCACTCCAGGTATTTGTTGAACAGGAAGACGGCCGCGCAGAGGACCGTGCCGGCGAGGAGCCGGAAGGCGGTCCGCCGCTCGTCCCGCTGGATGGCGGTCACCGCCATCGCCGCAAAGAGGCTGCTGGTGAGGAGGATCACCGTGTTGGCCGCACCGAAGATGAGGTGCATCTCCTGTCCCGCGGCGGCGAACTCCTCCGGATAGCGGGCCAGGTATGCCCCATAGAGGAGAAACAGCCCGCCGAAGAGGATGAGCTCGGTGAACAGGAAGAGCCACATGCCGAGCTTCGCCCCGGCGTAATCCTTGTGCGGATGCGGGCTCATGGTGTCCCCGCCCCCTTGAAATCGTACGGGCCGTGGCTGACCACCGGCTCCTCCGCG
>JAMPXD010000070.1 GCA_023701365.1 Geobacteraceae bacterium | reverse complement strand
CTGATTGAGCCAAACCGCAGGCGTAGCCAAAGCTACGCTGAGGATTTGGCGATTGAAGCACGGCCAAAGATGGTCCGAAGATGAGATGCAAGAATGTAAAAGGTTATTTCGTGGCAGTTCCTGAGTGAATGATGGGAAAAGAAGGGACGGGAGTCATGATGGCATCTAATAGTATATGCCTGTCGGCAGCCCAAAGTTGATATCGGCATCTAATAGTAGATGCTTTGCAGGAGAGCGGATGATGACGGTGTTATCTAATAATATATGCTTCGCGGGTATCCAATAGTAGATGCCGGGATATAGTATTAGATGCTTTCGCAGAATAAATGTTCCATTTGGGCAGATCACCGGTTCACGCGCGCGCGTGAACCGGTCAACAAGTCGTTGAACCAATATCAAATTGAATAACAAAAATTATTACGGGAGAACAATTTATGACTGCTGTGAAAAGAGCAAATGATATTAATTGGCACGAGTATAAGTCATTTGTTGATGAATTTAAGAACGAATCTGACCGAGCAGCTGTCATTTTAGGGGCTGCGAAATTAGATCTAGTTATGTATCAAATTCTTCAGGCATATTTCGTCTCTGCCCCAGGGTCAAAGGATGAACTGCTTGATGGTGATTCACCCATCGGTACTTTCAGTGCCAAAATCAATATTCTCCACAGGCTGGGACTTATAGATTCTATGTCAGCAAGGCTGCTTCATCTTGTAAGGCGAATCAGGAACTCATTTGCTCACGAGGTCTCAGGTTGCACATTACTATCTGGTTCACATAGCGACAGAGTAAAAGAATTAGCCCTACCATTCAAAAACATAGAAGTATTTAACAGCATTAAAAAGCACTTTTTTGAAAAAGAAACTGGACCTCAAGTAGATTTTCGAGTTGCTCTTGCAATTCTTGTAGGTCGGCTTGAACTGTTGCTTGTTAACATAGTACCCATTGACGGAGCACACGCATTGTCGCTTGTCAGTCCAAAGTGGAAAGAGGATACAGGTGAACAAGAGCAACCTAAACAGTTACCAGAAAAGCCTGAGAATAACTGAGAAACTTGCTTATTTGCTTTTGGGTGCAAGAAGTTCAACTAGCGGCAAGACCGGCCGATGGCCGGTCAGCCTTATGATGTTGGGGACGCCCTTCACATATTCGTTTCACCTGGAAAATTCATGGGTAACCACCGGTTCCGGTAGGTTCCCAAGTGTGCAGGAACCTATGGGGTCATGTTTGACATTTGAAGATTTATAAGGGGGAATGGGGAATGTTTAAATGTCAAACATGACCCGGTGACTTTCCCCCTCTCGACAATCTTGCCGTACGTAGAGAACTTAACATCAACAGAGGAAACAGAGCTTATTCAGGCTTTCAACGAAAACAGCCAAGTACGCGAGAGCTACGGATTTAATGGCAACTGGTCGGGCAAGTACGGAGACGGCCTTATATACCATCTCAACAGAATCACCCCTTCTCTGAGCCCCTCCGTAAGCTTACGCGGGTAGGATTCACGTAAACGGTCACGAATGGAGAACGAATATGATCCCCAAGAACACGATCTGTCTCTGGTACGATGGCACCGCCTGGACGCCGCGAAGTTCTACGCCGAGACGTTCCCGGACAGCGCGGTGGGGACGGTCCATCTCGCGCCCGGCGACTATCCCGCGGGCAAGCAGGGCGATGTCTTGACGGTAGAGTTCACCGTGATCGGCATCCCTTGTCTCGGCCTGAATGGTGGCCCGGCGTTCAAGCACAACGAGGCCTTTTCGTTCCAGGTTGCGACTGACGACCAGGCCGAAACCGACCGCTTGTGGAACGCGGTCGTGGGCAACGGCGGTCAGGAGAGCGCCTGCGGCTGGTGTAAGGACAAGTGGGGCCTGTCGTGGCAAAGGACATAAAAGGGTCAGGTCTACAGATCACAGAATATATGGATTCGCACTTAATATCTGTGATCTGTAGACCCTTAGTGTCCCTCATCATCGAGCGGTACCGCCGGCGTGAGGCCTCCGTATCCGGACCCTGTGCTCTTTATCTTCACTTTGCCGCCACATGGTTTGTGGTTACGTCGGCAATTAATCTCTCGTTCTCGCCGAAAACGATGCTTCGCACGATACTGACCGTTTTTCCTTTTTTCACGAAAGAAGAGACGGCCTTGAGCTTTCCCTCTTTCTGATTGCTGACGAAGTTGGCGTTAAGGTTTATGGCGAGGGGAAAACCCGCCATCCCTTCGCTGGCCCTGGGTGAGCCCAACACCAATATTGTCGCGGTGACGTCCGCAAACCACAGGATCGCGCCGGCATTGACAGTGCCGTATGGATTCAGTACGCCGGGCAGGATCGGCATTTCGGAAATTACCTGCTCCAGGTGTTGTTCCACCACAGTAAATTCAATCTTCCACTCGAATCTCATCTGCCTTCCTCCCATTTTACTGGACCGTCACCGACTCGGATGGTTCTGTTTGCGCCTGTTTGATTGCCCTACAGGACATAATTTCATGCAGTTAAAACATTGATATTGGTTGCCCAGTACCAGAGATTGCCGAAGCCTTGCGTATTGTTCATCGGTAAGCATCTCTCTTTGCTCTTCCGGAAAACTGTTGAGGAGCTTTGCCCAGAAGCCGATATCGGCACCGATCCCGTAAGGGAGCGAATGCTTCATGCATTTCATCAAGTCTGTTTTCCCCTCATCGTCCAAAGCCCCTCCGGGACAATTCTTCACGCAGAGATCGCAGTGGATGCACAGGTCCTCGCTCAGCCGGGGCGTCGGTTGCAAGGCAAGGTTGGTAACGATGCTGAGAAAGTACACCCTGGTTCCGAATCGTGGGTGAACAACCAGATTGTGGCGGCCGAAAAATCCCAGTCCCGCCGCGACAGCCGCATGACGGTGGGAAAAGTCGGCAAGTGCCCTTCTGTCATTATGAGGAAGGCACGGGGACGTTGTCAGTTTTGTCAACTTACATGATGTAACTACTTAAAAGACCATGCCACGTACTGCTCGCATCGACATACCCGGTCTCCTTTATCACGTTATCGTCCGTGGTATCGAACGCCGCGATATTTTCATGGATGATGAAGATCGTCACTCTTTCGTACAACGTCTGTCGTCTCTGCTGGAGAAAACCGAGACATGCTGCCTTGCCTGGGCGCTGCTTTCGAATCACTTCCACCTCCTGATTCGTCCCTCACGTGGCAAGCTCTCTACCTTCATGCGCCGACTCCTTACGGGACACGCAGTGGCTTTCAACCTCAGGCATCAAAGAAGCGGGCACCTCTTCCAGAACCGCTATAAGTCCATCATCTGCCAAGAGGACGAGTACCTTTTGCAACTCATCAGATACATCCATCTCAATCCGCTCAGGGCAAAGATAGTAGCGGACCTTGGTGGACTCAATCGGTACCGATGGTCCGGACACCGTATGTTAATGGGAAAGCAGGACATGCCTGGACAGAACAGTGATTTCGTACTCGCTCTTTTCGGCGAAAAACGGTCCGAGGCACGTCGACGCTACAGGGAGTTCATGTCGGATGGCATTGCCGAGGGGCGACGGGACGACCTGGTGGGAAGAGTAAAAAACCATGAGCGAACTTCTGGAGATTGCCGAATCCTTGGCGCCCCCGAATTTGTTGAAGAGATCCTCCTCCAGGAAGGAGTTGAGCATATTCTTGGAGAGAGCAGGACAATTTCGGAGATCGTCAAAGCAGTGGCCGACGATTTTGGCATTCCGGTCCGGGCAATTACAGCCGGATCGCGCATGAAGGCAGCCGTCAGAGCACGTTCAGCGGCGTGCAGGATCGCGATGGACGAAGGTCACCCCGCTGCCGAGGTGGCGAGGCATGTTGGGATGTCAAGATACGGGGTGGGGACGGCCGGAAGACGTGTTTATGACCGATAGACGCCTGTCACATTAAATCAACAAGTTAGCTGCTGCAACTTGACAAAGATGACAACGTCCCCGAGCCCCCCCCGGTGACTTTCCCCTTCGGCCCGAGAGCATCTAGCCTTGACCGCCGCATAATCGAGGTAACATGGCCGGGGCGTCCAACAGGGGCGTCCCTTGAGAATGCCTGAGCCGGGGGAACCCTAGGGGACGTTGTTTGCTGGTTGATTTGACCCAGCTAACATACTAATAAAGCGAATGCCACGCAAATTAAGAAGCTAAGGGGACGTAGTTGATTTGTTGACTAACCTATCCTAACCATCAAAGAACTTGCATTGGTCGCTATATTGATCTATATTTAGACTTATAAATAGACTAAATGAAGGAGTCCGCCCATGAAAACCATTTCAATCAGCAATGACATTGTCCCGATTGCGGAGTTTAAAACCAATATTTCCAAGTGGTTTAAAACTCTTCAGACATCTGGGCATCCACTTATTATTACCCAAAACAGCAAACCAGCTGGCGTATTATTGTCAGCTTCGGATTATGATGAATTGGTGTACCGGAAATCTTTTCTTGATTCTGTCGAGAGGGGTATAGCGGACGTAGAAAACGGGCGAACACAAACAACTGATGAACTGCGAAAATCTTTGCAAGCACGAAGAAACGTGGCTAATTCATGAGAGTAGCATGGTCACGAGAAGCCAGTGAAAATCTGGCTGAGATCGAGGATTTCATTGCACGTGACAGCCTGGAGCGCGCTATTCGGTTTGTTGATGCCCTGATTGATCATTCTGAGACAATCTTGGCAGATAACCCGAAAAGCGGAAGGGTCGTGCCGGAAATAAGCAATCCCTACATACGAGAACTTATTTACCGGGGATACCGCATTGTGTACAGATTCAAGGGGGATGTTTCAGAAATACTTACCGTTTTTGAAGGGCATCGACTATTAAGGTCGAGCGAACCCGGCGAATAGAAAAGGTCAGGGGAAAACAGAGGGGGGCTATCCAAATATCAAAAAACAGAAAAGTGGATGTGCCAACGAGCCCGGCGGACCCGGCATAAACCTGGGAGGCTAGCGTAGTTGATCAGTTGACTATCGCCGTAGCAACTCAACAACTACGTGCCTTTCGCCGATCTTTCCAACAGCTCTTTGAGAATCCTCAAATCCTTCTCCACCCATTCAGCATCCGCGAAAAACTCTTCCTCAGACACCCCCTGACGTCGCAACAGCATGAAGGTCACTTCGCTGCCGTCGCCGCTGGGGACCACCCGCATCGGGTTATGAATCTTGACCCCCGATTCCAGGATGACGTCGTGATCCAGGACGCCGAACTCGTTTCTTTCCGCAAATCTGATCTTCACCTTGCCCAGCGGAGCATCCGCGATCCATTCACCATCCACCTCCCTTATTGAGCCACCCAGGCCGGTGGCCCATTTTGGCAGGTTTTCCGGATTTGCGGCAAAGCCGTACACCTCATTGGGCGGGCGGTTGATGGAAACGCTGATGTGCCGCAGCCGGGGCGCCGCCTCCTTCGCGGTCGGAGGAAGGCTGGTCAATGTGGCAGCGCCTTCATCCTGCGGCTCCGGATCGCTGAGGGCGGCGCAAGCCAGGGTCAGCACCAGGTACTGCCAGTTGGCGATAACGTCCGGTTTCATGAGGATGGTCTGACCGAAGGTAAGGAGAAACATGAGCAATGAAGTCAGGGTCCAGACCTGGCGCGCTTTCCTGCCGGAGAGTATCAACACGGCCAGGACCGGCTCCGCGGTCATTATCAGCCAGGCGAGCAGCACATTCAGAATGTGCGGCGACCAGGTCTTGGCAAACTCGGCAGTAATGTAGCCGACAAACGTGCCAGGCCCCATCATGATCCATTTCAAAAGACCCACGTAGAGGAGCCACAACCCGAAAAAGAGCCTAATGCCGCCCAGGAAGAATCTGCGAGTGTCGTAATTCCAGCATGCCATGTAAACTATTCGCTCCCTTGTTTCCGAGTGTGTGGCCAGCTCTGTCATATTATACCATTGCCAGATCTGCTTGCATCCGTTTCAGCCTTCAGGCCGATCATGATGCGGAAGAAACAGGCCGCGGGGAGGATTTTCCCCTTGATTTATTCGTTGATTTGTTCAAAAATGCCCTCCTTGCGACTTCCCCTTGAAAAGGTATCCCTGTGAAAACAATCCATCTCGAAGCCCCCGCCAAGGTCAACTACCGTCTCGACGTCCTGGCCAGGCGGCCGGACGGCTATCACGAGCTCCGGATGGTGATGCAGCGGATCGACCTGTGCGATGCCATCGACATCGCCCTGACCGATCTCCCCGGCATCCGGGTCACCTGCGGCCGGGCCGGGGTGCCAGACGGCCCCGGCAACATCGCCTGGCGCGCCGCCGATATGCTCCTGCAGCTCTCTGATGTCAAGCCGGGGATCGACATCAGGATCGACAAGCGGATCCCGGTGGCCGCCGGGTTGGGGGGGGGGAGCAGCGACGGGGCCGCGGTCCTGATGGGGGTGAACGCACTCCTCGGGCTCGGTCTTTCCGATCAGCGGCTGATGGAGGTCGGCGTCAAACTGGGGGCCGACGTCCCCTTCTTCATCTTCAGGAAGACCGCCCTGGCGGAGGGGATCGGCGAGCGGCTCTCCCCCATCGAGCGGGTCCCGACGGCGTGGTTGGTGCTCGTCAACCCCAACATCCATGTCTCCACCGCCTGGGTCTATCAAAATTTGCAATTGACAACCGGGCAAGACGCAAATATAATACCTCGCTTGTACGAAAGTGTGGCCGACATCTGCGCAATCCTCTCCAATGACCTGGAATCGGTCACCATCAAGCGCCATCCGATCATCGCCGAGATCAAGGAACAACTGCTCGCAGCAGGGGCCTGCGGCGCCCTGATGTCAGGGAGCGGGCCTACGGTGTTCGGGGTGTTCGAGGACGAGGGCGCTGCAACACGCGCCGCCGCGAAACTGGTTCGGAACAGCGGCTGGTTCACGGCGGCGGTGAAAACGCTGTAGTTAATTCAACAAGGTTGCAAGGGAATGCGATTTTTTCGCAAGACCAAGGCGATCGAGGAACGACGCGGAGGCGTAGCAGCGCTACGCCGCACAAGGAGTTCCGAAGATCAACGCCGAGATTGCGGAAAAGGCGCGTTCTCCCTCGTTTGTTGGGGCGTCGCCAAGCGGTAAGGCACCGGATTTTGATTCCGGCATTCCCAGGTTCGATCCCTGGCGCCCCAGCCATTTAATATCCCTCAGCTTTCAAAAGGTCGTGTCTGTCATGGAAAACAAGATCAGGGTGTTCAGCGGCAACTCCAACCCCGCCCTAGCCGAAAAGATCTGCGCCAGCCTCAAAGTGCCGCTCGGCACCGCCAAGGTGAAGAACTTCTCCGACGGCGAGATCATGGTGGAGATCGGGGAGAACGTCCGCGGCCGCGACATCTACGTGGTGCAGTCCACCTGCTTCCCCACCAACAACAACCTGATGGAGCTCCTCATCATGATGGACGCCCTGAAGAGGGCCTCCGCCGCGACCATCACCGCCGTCATCCCCTATTACGGCTATGCCCGGCAGGACCGCAAGGTAGCCCCCCGCACCCCGATCACCTCGAAGCTGGTGGCGGACCTGATCACCACCGCCGGGGCCGACCGGGTGGTCACCATCGACCTCCATGCCGGCCAGATCCAGGGGTTCTTCAACATCCCGGTGGACAACCTCTATGCCGCACCGGTCATGCTGGAGCACCTGAAAAAGCGCTTTCCACATAACGATGCCGTCATGGTCTCCCCTGACGCAGGGGGCACCGAACGTGCCCGCGCCTTCGCAAAACGGCTCGGCTGCACCCTGGCGGTCATCGACAAGCGCCGCACCGGCCCCAACGTGGCTGAGGTGATGCACCTGATCGGCGACGTCAAGGGGAAGGCGGCGATCATCCTCGACGACATGATCGACACCGCCGGCACCCTGACCCAGGCGGCCAGGGCGCTGAAAGAGCACGGCGCCATGTCCATCTATGCCTGCGCCACCCACGGCGTCCTCTCCGGACCTGCTATCGACCGGATCAACGAATCCCCGATCGAGGAGGTGCTCATTACTGACACCATCCCCCTCGGCGACAAGGCGGAGAAGACCGCCAAGGTGAAGGTGCTGACCGTCGCCGAGCTCCTGGCGGAGGCGATCAGGCGGATACATGAGGATGAGTCGGTAAGCTCGCTATTTGTGTAATGAATCGTAGGGTCGTCGCTTACTGCGCCCATTAGAGTGGGCAGGGCGAGCCCTGCCCCTACAGAGGAAAAGAATAAACATCGGAGGATATATGGAACAGATCGTTTTGAATGTTGAACTGAGGAGCAGGACCGGCAAGGGGATCTGCAGACAGCTCAGGATGAAGGAGCTCATCCCGGGGGTCGTGTACGGCAAGGGGATGGAGGCAGTCCCCGTCACGGTCAGTCCGCGGGAGCTGAGCGCCGCGATCGCCGGCGAAGGCGGGCAGAACCACCTGATCACCCTCAGCGGCGGCGGGGTCCTGGACGGGACCGTGATCATCGTCAAGGACCTCCTCAGGGACCCCATCAAGGGGACCCCGCGCCATGTGGACCTCCAGAAGATCAACCTCGCCGAGAAGATCCGGGTCGAGGTTGCCATCAACCTGGTCGGCACCGCCGCCGGCGTCAAGGAGGGGGGACTTCTGGACTTAGCCATGCATGCCGTTGAGGTGGAGTGCCTCCCCAACCAGATCCCGGAGCACCTCGACCTGGATGTGACCAGCCTCACCATCGGCCACTCCCTCCATGTGGGGGACCTGCAGCTCCCCGCCGGCGTCAAGGTGCTGGCAGACCCCAAGGCATCCATTGTCAGCATCCTCGGCAAGGCCAAGGAAGAGGCGCCGGCCGCCGGCTAGCCGGGCCGTTCTGCCGCAGAAGCCGGGTAACGTATGGCCGCAAAACTCATCGTCGGGCTGGGGAATCCCGGCCCGAAATACCAATGGACCCGCCACAACGCGGGTTTCATGGTTTTGGACGAGCTGTCCCGCAGGGCCGCAATCCCGCTCGCCCGCAAGACTTTTTCCGCCCTCTACGGGGAGGGGAATTACCGGGGAGAGCGGCTGCTCCTCCTCAAGCCCCAGACGTTCATGAACCTGTCCGGGCGTTCCGTGAACCCGGCCCTCCACTTTCACCGGCTCTCCCTCCAGGATCTCATCGTTATCCACGACGACCTCGACATCCCTTTCGGGCGGATAAAGCTCAAGGAGGGGGGGGGACACGCCGGCCACAACGGTCTGCGCTCCCTCATGCAGGAGCTCGGCGGCGGCCAGTTCCTGAGGATCAGGATCGGGGTCGGCCGCCCCCTCCAGGGCGACGCGGCCGACTACGTCCTCTCCCCCTTCGGCCGGGACGAGATGAACGTTCTCCCCCGCATCCTCGAAGGGGCCGTGGATTTCCTCGAGCTTCTCCTTGCCGAAGGGCTCCCCAAGGCGATGAGTCTCTGCAACAACAGGGATTTTCTCGCCGATACGTAGGGGCGATTCACGAATCGCCCTATAGATGCGGCGCAATTACTGCAACCGGGGCAATTCGTGAATTGCCCCTACATTTTTAAGGAAATATTTTATGGGTTTCAATTGCGGCATCGTCGGGCTCCCCAACGTGGGGAAGTCCACCATTTTCAATGCGCTCACCTCGGCGGGGGCCGAATCGGCCAACTACCCCTTCTGCACCATCGACCCGAACGTCGGGATCGTCCAGGTGCCCGACCCGCGGCTGCAGAAACTGGCAGAGCTGGTGAAGCCGGAGCGGATCCTCCCCACCGCCATCGAGTTTCTCGACATCGCCGGACTGGTCAAGGGAGCGAGCCAGGGAGAAGGTCTCGGCAACCAGTTCCTCGGCCATATCCGCTCGGTGGACGCCATCGTCCACGTGGTGCGCTGTTTTGACGACGAAAACGTGGTCCATGTGAGCGGCAGCGTCGATCCGGTCCGGGACATCGAGATAATCCAGACCGAACTGGCCCTGGCCGACCTGGACACCGTGGAGAAACGCTTCGCCCGGGTGGAAAAGCTGGCCAAAAGCGGTGACCGGAAGGTGAAGGAGGAGGCGGAGTTCTACCTCCGCCTGAAGAGCGCCCTGGAACAGGGGAGACCGGCCCGCGGGCTGGCGGAAAATGACGATGAACAGTGCCTGCTGCGCGACCTCCATCTCCTCACCGACAAGCCGGTCCTCTACGTGGCCAATGTGGCCGAGGACGACCTGGAGGGTGGGCATCCGTTCGTCGCCCAGGTGCGGGAGCTGGCAGCCGGCGAAGGGGCAAAGGTAGTCGTCATCTGCGGCCGGATCGAGGCGGAAATCTCCGAGCTGGAGGGTGACGAGAAACAGGCGTTCCTGGCCGAGATGGGGCTCGCCGAATCGGGCCTCGACCGCCTGATCAGGAGCGGCTACGAGCTCCTCGGGCTGATCACCTATTCCACTGCCGGCAAGAAGGAGGTCAGGGCCTGGACCATCACCAGGGGAACCAAGGCGCCCCAGGCCGCCGGCGTCATCCATTCCGACTTCGAGAAGGGCTTCATCCGGGCCGAGGTGATCGCCTACCAGGACTACGTCGTCGCCGGGGGCGAGGCGGGGGCCAGGGAAAAGGGACTGATGCGGCTGGAAGGGAAGGAGTACGTGGTCCAGGACGGGGACGTCATGCACTTCCGCTTCAACGTGTAGCACCGGGAAAGGCGGGGCAGCGGCAACATTTCCGTTGACAACCGGGCCTCCCTCCCGTATTCTTTTCAGAACAATCGAATAGCACGACTTTCTTATCAAGAGTGGTGGAGGGACAGGCCCTGCGAAACCACAGCAACCGGCCCGGCAACGGGCGTCAGGTGCTAAATCCTGCCGTAATGGCAAAGATGAGAGAGGCGCTTAGGATAGCCGCATATCAGAAGCCCCTTCTCATCATTTGAGAAGGGGCTTTTTTCGTACGGAAGAGCGGAAGCTCGGAAGGCTGGAAGTAAGGGCCTTTCCTGCCGCGCTTCCGCGCTACAGACTTCCGCACCGATTCGAGAGAATCCCATGTACACCGGCATCGTTGAAACAAAATCGATTACCTTCGAGGTGGACCTGAAGCTCGACAGCGGCCGGATCCTCGGCCCGCTCACCCTCGCCTACGAGACCTACGGCGAGCTGAACGCGTCCCGCTCGAACGCCGTCCTGGTGGCCCACGCCTGGACCGGCAATGCCCATCTGGCGGGAAAATACAGCGCCGAGGAGCAGAAGCCGGGGTGGTGGGACGCCATCGTCGGCCCCGGCCGGCTGCTCGATACGGACAGGTATTTCGTCATCTGTTCCAATGTGATCGGCTCCTGCTACGGCTCCACCGGCCCCGCCTCGGTCAACCCGAAGACCGGCAAGAGGTACAATCTCTCCTTTCCGGTCATCACGGTCCGGGACATGGTCCGGGCCCAAAAGCTCCTGATCGACCACCTGGGGATCGGCAAGCTCCTGACCGTGCTGGGGGGGAGCATGGGGGGGATGCAGGCGCTGGAATGGGCGACCCAGTTCCCGGAGCGGATCGCCTCGGCGATCGTGCTGGCCGCCACCCCGCACCCCTCGGCCCAGGCCATCGCCCTGAACGCCGTGGCGCGCTGGGCGATCTTCAACGACCCTGACTGGAAAAAGGGGGAATACCGGAAAAACCCGAAGAACGGCCTGGCGCTCGCCCGGGGGATCGGCCACATCACCTTCCTCTCCGATGAATCGATGACCGCCAAATTCGACCGCCGCTTTTCCGCCAGGGACGGCCTGTTCGATTTCTTCGGCCAGTTCGAGGTGGAGCGCTACCTCTCCTACAACGGCTACAACTTCGTCGACCGTTTCGACACCAACTCCTTCCTCTATCTCGCCAAGGCCCTCGATCTGTACGACGCGGCCTGGGGCTGCGAATCGCTCGAAGAGGCCTTCACGCCGATAGCGGCGCCCCTCCAGTTCTTCGCCTTCAGCTCCGACTGGCTCTACCCCCCATACCAGACCGAGAAGATGGTGCGCACCCTGGAAAAGCTCAGCAAGCGGGTGGAGTACCACCTGATCGACTCCTCCTACGGCCACGACGCCTTCCTCCTGGAGCACGAGACCTTCGCGCCGATGGTGCGTGGATTTCTGGAGAAGCTGGGATAGGACAAACCCCTTGCCTGAACTGGACAAACATGCTATTTAGTTAAGCAATTATCCAGGGGAACTGTCCATGAAGATAACCATTCTCGGCAGCGGGACCTCCACCGGCGTGCCGATGGTCGGCTGCACCTGTCGTGTCTGCACCTCCGGGGAGCCGCGGGACAAGAGGAGCCGCTCCTCGATACTGATCGAGACCGCCGGCAAGTTCATTCTCGTGGACACCTCCACCGACCTGAGGAAGCAGGCGATCCGGCAGAAGATACCCCGCATCGACGCCGTCCTGTTCACCCATTCCCACGCCGACCACATTCACGGCATCGACGACCTGCGCGGGTTTCACTTTATCCACCGGCAGATCATCCCCTGTTACGGCAGCAAAGAGACCCTGGCGCTGATCGCCGGCAATTTTTCCTACATTTTCAAGGGAATGGAGAGTGAAGGGTACGCCCCTCTGCTGGAGGCGCACGTCGTCCACCGGCCGTTCCGGCTGTTCGGCAAGACGATCATCCCGATCCCGCTGATCCACGGCAGCTCGCGGTCAACCGGCTACCGCATCGACGATACCGCCTACCTCACCGATTGCAGCGCCATCCCGGCAGCTTCCCGGGCAATGCTCGGGGGGCTCGACACCCTGATTATCGATGCGCTCCGCTACACCCCCCACATCACCCACTTCAACATCGAAGCGGCGCTCCGGGTGGTCGGCGAGCTGAAACCGCGGCGGGCCATCTTCACCCATCTCACCCACGAGGTCTCCTGCCTGGACGGAGAACGGCTCCCGGAAGGTGTGGAGCTCGCCTATGACGGGATGGTTCTGGGAACGGAGTAGGAGCGAGTCCTGACTCGCCCAAACGGGCAGGCACCGCACCTGCACAACTAAGCATCGGATGGGACAATGCAAAAGGATATCCGCCTCCACGGCCTCATTGCCGGCCAGATCGAGTACTACGCCATAGTCGCCGGGATCGGCGCCCACCAGCGCTACTTCTTCAACCAGCGCCATGACGACGAGGAGCTCCGCTTCTTCTCTCCCGGCAACGAGTTCATCATCGGCAGGGAGGGGGTGAGCTACCGCGGCAACGGCGGCTCCTTCTGCGAATACATGTTCGGCGTGGATCAGCCCATTTCCGACCTGGCCAAGGGGGACGTGATCAACCGGCTGGTGATCTACGGCGCCCGCTACGACAGCGGCGCCGGCGCCCTGGAATTCAGCGATGTCACCGCCGGGTCCCAGAGCTTCGAGAAGATCTTTTTCGACGGCAACGCCGTCTACAACTATTTCTTCTTCGTCAATTCCGACAAGCTCGCCGGCGCCCCCAGGGAGCAGCAGGAGGAGATCGTCAAGCTCCTCGGCAAGGCGATCAAGCGCTCCGTTGCGGTGGGGGATGGCGACGACAACGGCATCATCGAGGAGATCTTCGCCCTGCTGGACGATGCCAAGGCCCTGCTGTTCCTGTTCAAGCTGATCAACACCAGGCACCAGGAATACTGCAACCTCTTCAAGTCGCTCTACTTCAGGAACAAGAAGATTTCCGACGACGAGTTCACCCTCCTCTCCTCCCTCGCCGGCACGTACGACATCGACCGCTACCAGCAGGAGCGGATCAGGATCGACGTCATGTACAAGCACCCCGACAACAGGAGGATCGTCGATGAGTACAAGAACATCCTGATCACCTGCAACAGGCGGGGGGAGATCAACAAGCTGGAAAACGCCCGGCTGACCAGGCTCAAGACCCTCTCCGTGCGGAACAAGATCCCCGGCGCCCTCTTCTATACCCTCGACGAGATGCTGAAAAAAGACAAGAAGATGGTGGACCTGGAGGAAAACGACTACATCTCCGAGACCAGGGAGATCCTCGAGGGGATATTCCTCTCCGAGCGCCAGATCGAGAGTACCGTCGACCGGGAGGACATGCTCAAGCTCCTGTTCGCCAAGAAAAAGGCCGCGGAGAACCGGGACCACTCCTTCGAGGAGATCCTCCTCGACGCCAGCAAGGCGTGCGACGAGAAGATCCGCGACGGCGCCGACATCTCGCTGCTGGAGGGGTTCTCCTACATCATCACCTACTTCGACCGCTACGACTCCACCTCATCCATCATCAACCAGCTCGCCTTCATGGAGAACCTCAGGGTCACGGAGGAGATGCTGCGGAGCCTCTTGGGGAACAAGAGCGAATTCGACCTCCTGAAGCAG
This sequence comes from Geobacteraceae bacterium, assembly GCA_023701365.1. Taxonomy (GTDB): domain Bacteria; phylum Desulfobacterota; class Desulfuromonadia; order Geobacterales; family Geobacteraceae; genus JAMPXD01. Next base: position 2,410 of record JAMPXD010000070.1, on the reverse strand, counting down.
GGTCTCTTCGAGGAGCTCTTCATCAGCGGCATCCTGGACAACAAGTATCTGGGGAGCTACGGCAGGAAAAAGGTGACCAACCTGGTCAGGGGGCTCAGACTGATCGAGGAGAAGCGCCTCGCCACCTCGGCCCTCCAGGACAAACTGATCGGCATCAACGCAGAGGAGCGGCTTTTTCAGACCCTGCTGGAGCATGTCCGGGAGCGGATCAGAAACTTCTATTCGAAATACTCGACCAAGGCCGACCAGGAGCTGTTGAAGCGGGAGGTCGCCGAGGAGCTGAGGCACAAGAAACTGCTCGACTGCGAACTCCCCGACGAGCTGTTCAACGAGGTGATCCTCACCATCAAGAAGGAGGCGATCTATATCCACAGCCTCCTCCCCACCATCATCGCCAGCAAGGACATCGCCCTGCGCGAGGATTTCCTGGAGAATTCCGGTCTGGACCGCTTCTACGTGGAAGAGCTGGAACGGGAATACTACGAGTTGAACGACCTCGACATGGATGAGCTCTACCAGATCAGGAAAGGGCTGAACTGATCAGTTATGAGTTTTGAGTTCTTAGTTTTGAGTTAAAATTCACAACTAAGAACTCAAAACTAAAAACTGCCTTACCCTTGACATCCCCCCTTTATTTCCTCTAAAGTAATCTACAGTGTAACAATTCTACTCAGATTGCTCAGGGGACCCCATGGAATCGACAAAGGCGCAGCTGGCCCGGCTGCTGGAACGGATCGACGGCTTCGGCAAGGAGAACCTGGAGGAGATGCTCCGCAGCCTGGCCGAGGGGGTGACGCTCGCGGCCGGCCGGGAGCGGCTGCGGATCTATCTGGAAGACCTGACCCGCGGCGCCCTTTCCTGCGCCTTCGCCTCCGGCCCCCATGCCGCGGAAATCGCCGAAGTCACCTTCCCGATCGTCTCCCCCGATGCCATGGTCTCCGCCATTTTCATCTCCCGCTTCCCGGCCGAGCACAACCTCGCGGACGGGGAGAGCCCCGCCCTTGACCGGGTTTTTGCCGGCCGCTTCGGCATCGCCTCCAGCTACCTGATTCCCCTCTCCAGCCAGGGAAAATCGCTCGGCGTCGTCTGCATCGACAGCGAGGAGGCGGGGGATACCATCGGCAGCGGCGCCAGGAGCATGCTGCGCGAGTTCGTCGGCGCGGTCGGGGAGAAGCTCGATCACGCCCGCAAGTACCATCAGCAGCTCCACCTCGCCCGGCGGGTGGAGGAGTACAAGAAGCGGGAGGCGGCCGGCTTCATGGTCAGATCGGCGGTCCACCTGATCGACCGCCTCTCCCTGGCGTCGGTGCTGGTGCCGGTCACCGGCCGGGACGGCAGGGAGAGCCTGGAGATCCTCGCCAGCCACTCGGAGGACCCGCTGCTCAAGGCCCAGTTCGACGAACTGGGGGGATTCGCCCTGGAGAAGGGGGAATCGCTCCTCTCCCGCTACCTCAACGACCGCGCGGTCATCATCGACGACCGGCTCCTGAAGCCGCTCTTCATCTCCGACCTGACCTCCCAGCCCCTCCAGAAGAGGGCCCTCACCGAGAAGATGGCGCTCCGCTCCCTCTACGTGGTCCCCCGCTATGAGCCCAACACCCGCAAGGTGATCTGCCTGGTCAACTATTTCACCCGCGAGATCTATCCCTTCTCCGACTTCGAGATGGGGCTCTTGCAGACCCACGCGGAGATGGTGGAGCGGGTCATCCACGAGATCGGCGGCGAGCACCCGGAGATCAAGGTCCTGGCCGAGATCACCGACCTCTTGCAGGAGCGCAACGAGGGGCTGCAGCCGTTTCTCACCAAGGTGCTGTCCAAGGCGACCGAGCTGATCGGGGCCGACACCGGGAGCATCGCTACCATCGAGGAGCGGGAAGGGGAAAAATGGCTGGTGGTCGAGGATGAGAGGGGCAACATCGTCGGCGCCAAGAACAGGGAGTGGCTCAAGAAGTACATCCCCCCCTTCCGGGTCGGCGGCCCGGAGCTTCCCGCCGAGGAGCGGAGCCTGACCGGCTACGTCGCCTGGTCCCGGCAGCCGCGGATCATCGCCCGGGTGGAGGAGGAACAGCAGGGGGAAGGGTTCCACCGCTCCATGAGCGAGCTGATCAAGAGCGAGATCGCGGTGCCGGTCATAGCCGACGAGGAGGTGATCGCGGTGATCTGCCTCAACTCCCTGAAGCCCGCCTGGTTCACCGAGGAGCACAAGCGGATCCTCCAGATCATCGGCCGCCTGACCAGCCGGCACATCTCCGACATCCAGCGGATCGAGCGGCTCCAGGGGGAGGTGAACCGCCTGCAGAGCGACGTCAACTACAAGGACCCGCAGGTCTCCTCGTACCGGCTCGGCAACATCATCGGCAACAGCGACAAGGCGCGGGAGATCGTCGACTTCATCAACACCGTGTCGGCG